>JACMKY010000344.1 GCA_014379925.1 Cytophagales bacterium
ATAATCGAAGATAAAAAAGGAAGCATTTGGTTCGGTGACGTTGATGGTCTTTGGCGCTATGACGGCAGAACCTTTACTTAGGTATCGCAGAGGGGGGCTTATACAATAATCGAAGATAAAAAAGGAAACATCTGGACTACTGGTGAAGTGAATTCTAATGGCTGGGCACTATCACGTTATGATGCAAAGTCCTTGTACGATAAAATGCCCACTGTAACAGAAATTAAGTCAGGAGGAAGAATGGGTTTTTTGGGGATATTGGAAGCTAACGATGGAAGTATTTGGTTTGGATCTGGAGGTGGAGTGTATCGTTCTGATGGAAAGACCACCACGGACTTTAATAGTAAAGAGGGTCAGAAATAACTTGTATAGCCAACAACTTGAACTGTATTCATAATTGAATTGAAAAGATAAAAATTACTACCGAAAACAATGTGCAAGCAAGACCCTCCGCTGAAAGGGAAGCATTCGTTACAGCACAGTGCTTAAGCTTTCCACCGATTAGGTAGCAAATCGCTGAACTTCCTCTTATAGTTCAGGTCATTTAGTTTTGCTAACACCTCGGAAAGCCAAAGCTGGGACGGACGGCCGCTGCCGTGGCACACTATTGCGTTACCGCACCAGACAGTTTCAAGCTATTACAGTCTTTGTTAGCTACCCACTGAGCTGGGTACGATGGTCAGGAAATTGGCCGTCACATCAAACACTGGTTTCTTTCATCTGCAGTGAATGGGCCTGCTCAAATCAGCTTCTTGCCATTCTCAAAATAAGACCCATTAAACGAGAAGCCGTGAGGTCTGATACTTGGCCAAATCAAGCCAGAGCACTGGTTGTCAGTCTTGCCCTAAGATGGAATCGATGTCTTGACGTTGGTGGAGTACCCGCCGGATCACCAGCAGGCTCGGGGAAGGAAGATCGTAAAAAATCAGGTAGGGGTTGAGCGGTAGGCTTCGCAGGCCGGGACGTAGTTCATTCCGGGCTCGTCCCAGGAAGGGATGGAGCGCCAGTTGCTGGCATTTTTCCCCGAACCCGTCGATGAAGGCATCCGCTTGCTGGTCACTGACGTTTTCTGATAGGTACAGCCAGATATCGGCCAAGTCGTTTCTCGCCGCAGGGCTCAGTTGGTAAGTCGCCATCAAGGCAATGGCTTTTCAGGGCGTTGACCCTTGCGTTGGCGTCCTTGCGCTTTGATAGCCTCCGCATCGAAGGCGAGTGGCTCGCCTGCGTACCCTTTCTCAATCTGCAGGCGTAGCTCCTGCATCTTCTCCTGCTCTTCCAGGGCTCGAAGTCCCGCCCGGATCACCTCGCTGGCATTGGTGTATTTACCCGAGCCGATCTTCTCCCTGATGAAAGACTCAAAGTGTTTAGTCAAATGCACATTCATCCGCTTTTTTTACAAGCGAAGGTAAACAATTGAATGAATATGTCCAAAATGAACATATTTTACGTACCAATACCTCAGCGTCGGCTTTCTAAGTAAAAAGCGGTAGGCTCAATCCGGATTCCGAGTTGAAGGACTCACAAAAAATAAGTTAAACATTCAATCTTCAAGCATTTGAGTCAAGCAGATCTTCGAATGTATATCGTTAATTATCAGAAGCTTAACAAATTGCAACTTGAAACCCAAATGGAGCCAAAATTAAAAGGAAAGCTGCATTCGTGATGGCGTGATTGTTCTTTCTCTTACCTTGCCAGTTCTCTCTTTGCCAACTGCCACATGATTGCGGTCATTCAACGGGTTTCGGGGGCTTCGGTACGCATTGAAGGCCGGGTGAAAGGGGAAATCGGAACCGGCTTCCTGGTGCTGCTGGGCATTGCCCACGCCGACACGGCGGAAGACGTAGTCTGGTTGAGCAAGAAGGTTGCCGGTCTGCGGGTATTTGGCGACGCGGAAGGAAAAATGAACCTGGCGCTGCCGGAGGTAAAGGGCAACGTATTGCTCATCAGTCAGTTTACCTTACACGCCAGCACCAAGAAGGGCAACCGCCCTTCCTTCACCGAAGCCGCCCGGCCCGACGTGGCCCTTCCGCTCTACGAAGCCATGCGGGAGGCGTTGACCCGGGAACTGGATCAACCCGTTCAGACGGGTGAATTCGGGGCGGATATGCAGGTGAGCCTGGTCAACGACGGCCCGGTCACCATTCTTATCGACAGCAAGAACCGGGCTTAGTAGTGGATAGTGGATAGTTGACAGTGGTCATAGTGAGCGAAGTCGAACTAGGATAGTGGATAGTGAAGGCGTGGCGTCGATGCATTGACGTAGGCGTGCCGGGCTGATGCGCAATAAATGAAAAGAAAACGCCCGTAATCCACCCGTCGAAGCATGCATCGACACTACTCCTGTCCGCATAAACCATTCACTATTCTAGTTCGACTTCGCTCACTATGACCATTGTCAACTATCCTAGTTCGACATCGCTCACTATGACCATTGTCAACTATCCACTATCCACTGTCATGACCATCGAGCAAGCCCAGCGGACCGTGGATGCGTGGATTACCACCACCGGCGTGCGTTACTTCAACGAACTCACCAATATGGCCGTGCTTACCGAAGAAGTGGGGGAAGTCGCCCGCATCATTGCGCGGCGGTACGGTGAACAGTCGTTTAAGGAGTCGGACCGGGAAGAAGAACTGGCCGACGAACTGGCCGACGTCTTGTTCGTGGTGATTTGCCTGGCCAATCAGACGGGCGTTGATCTGACCGAAGCCCTCCGGAAAAACCTTGAGAAGAAGACTCGCCGCGACAGCGACCGCCACCGGAACAATGAGAAGTTGAAAAAAGAATAGGCCGGTAGCGCGTACCCGTCTCCCCACCTGGCGGAGGCGATGGTCACGGGATTCGGAAGGAGCGCGTAAAATAAATCGGGGTCTAGGCCGGACAAACTTGTTGATCCGGGTTGGTTTTCCTAAATTTGCAGAAAATTTGTAAACTACTGGGTTTTATATTGATTATCGCATCCGCTCGGCAATTCCTATCTTCGCTACGTTAGTAATACGCAATTCGTGTTAACGTGTCATCCCTGTCCACTGACTGGCAGGCGTTCATCTGGATCTCGTTTTTCATTTCGGTTTTCCACTGGACTTTTCTGGGCGGCACTCGGGTAGCGTTCCACCCCGCCAAATCGGATGTTGTGATTTTTCTCAGAGACCATCAGGAGTTGCCCGTGCCCGGTAGCACGGACAGTAATTCTCCGCTTTTCGTGGCCCGAGCGCATCTGGGAACTGGCCACCTTGTGAACCCGTTGGTTTTCATTTTTTGGAAAACAAACATTCACTTTTTTTAACACATTCAATGACAAAATTGAGATTTGATGAACTTCCCCTGTCGGAGGAAATTCAGAAGGCCGTGGCCGACATGGGATTCACGGAGGCTTCTCCGATCCAATCGGAAGCGATCCCCTACATTCTGGAGGGCCGCGACGTAATTGGGCAGGCGCAAACGGGTACCGGCAAAACGGCCGCTTTCGGCATTCCCGCCCTCGAACTGATCGACGTTCAGAACCGGAGCGTGCAGGTGCTGATTCTCTGCCCCACCCGCGAACTGGCCCTGCAGGTGTCGGAAGAAATAAAAAAACTGGCCAAGTACAAGCGGGGCCTGTACGCAGCGGCCATTTACGGCGGCGAGTCCATTGAACGGCAGATCAAGGAGTTAAAAGCAGGGGTGCACATCGTGATCGGTACACCGGGTCGGGTGATGGACCACATGGAACGCCGCACGCTGCGCCTGGATGCCGTGAAGATGGTCGTGCTCGACGAAGCCGACGAAATGCTGGACATGGGCTTTCGCGAAGATATTGAGAGCATTTTGCAACAAATGCCGGAAGAAAGGCAAACCACGCTCTTCTCGGCCACGATGTCGAAAATGATCATGTCGCTCACCAAGCGGTTTCAGAACAACCCGCAACTGGTCAAGGTGGTGAAGAATGAACTGACCGTGCCCAACGTGGAGCAGTTGTTCTACGAGGTAAAAGGCAAGGCCAAGGTGGAGGTGATGTCGCGCCTGATTGATCTCTACGGCCTGAAACTGATGCTGGTGTTCTGCAACACCAAAATGAAGGTCGACGAACTGGTAGAGGAATTGCAGGTGCGCGGCTTCCAGGCCGAAGGCTTGCACGGCGACCTGCGTCAGGCGCAACGCAACAACGTGATGGCCAAATTCCGCGCCGGCACCATCAGCATCCTGGTGGCCACCGACGTGGCCGCCCGGGGAATCGACGTCGACGACGTGGACGCGGTGTTTAACTTCGACATCCCGTTGGACGAGGAATACTACGTGCACCGCATTGGCCGCACCGGGCGGGCGGGCCGGGCGGGCCGGGCGTTCACCTTCGTGGTTGGCCGCGAAACCCACCGCCTGCGGGAGATCCAAGCCTACACCAAAGTAAAAATCGAACGGGGGGTGATTCCTTCCTTCGAAGACATCGTGGGCGTGAAGAAGGCTAAATTCATTGAAAAAGTGAAGGAAACCGTGCAGGAAGGGGAACTGGCAACCTACTACGAAATGCTGGAGCAGTTCAATCACGCGGGGCTCAACACGCCCGACGTGGTCGCCGCCCTCATCAAGATGAACCTGGGCGTGCCGAAAAGCGAATTCGCCGACGTGAACCTCAACGAGCCGGACGCGGGACGCGGCCGCCCGGAGAGCGACCGCTTCGGTGGACGCAGCAGCTCCCGTCCCGGCGATCGTTCCGGCAGCGCCCGTCCTTTCGACCGCAGCAGCGGTGGTCGCAGCGACCGCCCCGCCGACCGTTACGCCGACCGCGACCGCTTCAGCCGGGGTGAATTCGGCCGCCGCGGCGAGGAACGCCGCGGGGGCGGGGATGACCGCCGCAGTGAAGGCCGGGTCGGTGACCGCGAGCGCGTCAGCCGACCGGGGATGGTGAAGCTGCTGATCAACATCGGCCGCGAACAGAACGTCCGGCCCGGTGACATCGTGGGTGCCATCGCCGGGGAGACCGGAATGGCCGGCAACGACATCGGCATCATCGACATCTTTGATAAACACTCTTTCGTGGAAGTGCCCAAAGAAAACGTCAACAACGTGATCGAGGTGATGGACAACAACCAGATCAAGGGCCGCCGGGTCAACTTCGAAGTGGCCAAACCTTAAAACAGTAAGCAAAAAGCAGTAAGCAGTTGGCAAAAAACAGAAAAGACCTTGTTCGGGAGAGCAAGGTCTTTTTGTTTACTGCGGTGAGCGCAGCCCGACGGGCCGTATTTTTTCCTGGCCTCGCTGTCTCGCTAGCAGCTCATGGTGGCCCGAGCCACGGGGTTCCCCGCTGGGATTCGTACTCCGGTAGTGTAAAATTTTTTAGTCCTCAAATATTCCCCCCCCTTTTATGATGATTTTTTCCGGATAGAAAGTTTTTATAATTGTCGAAGTCGATAGATGTATTCATCCATTTTTCTGGCTGTCCCATGTCTACAATGGTTGTCGTTCCGTATTTTAAATAGGTGTCGGAAAGTTTTTTTCTATCCAAACCAACAGAATCTTTCTCAACATCTTCTATTATACCATAAACATTTCTTAAGTGAGTATGCGTATCAATAAAACCTGGAACAACTAATCGGTTATTTCCGTCTATTGTTTTCGTTGCCTTTACTTTCTGCGGGGAACTTACGATTGATACAATGGTACCTGAATTTATTAAAATGGTTTTATTCTCTTGTACTTTTTTCGTTTTACTGTCAAAAACCTTTACATTTTTTATTGCAAGGTTATACGTTGTTTGTTGACCGTAACTAACACAGCTTAACAAGATTAAAGTCGCACTGCATATTATTTTCCAATTTTTATTTTTAATCATGATTTTTGCTATTGCTGTTGTATAACACGTGCATACACGCAGCTATTTACGTGCATCCGTCAATACGTAGTATTATGTTGATGACTTTTTCCACTAGATCAGACACTATACCATTAATTCAAATGCTTTACGCGGCGGAAAAGGCTAACTCGTGTTAGCTACTCCATCAATGTCCTTCAGGTCTTGCTTCCGTTCACTGCCAGCTACTTTTTCTAGTATGCGCAATTCCCACCCACTTAAAAAATGTCCATGGGCAGCCTCGTTTAAAAAGGCGGCTCCTCGTCCTTGGGGCTTTGCCCGAACGGGGTGGGGTTGTTGACCTTGCTGCCCAGCGTGATGGTGCCTGGCGTGTTGAATTCCGGCGGGATGGTGGACGAAGACGTGAAGGCGTTGTGGCCCAGGGGGTGCAGTTCACTCGAATCCAGGTCGCTGAACTTGGTAAACTTGCCGATGAAACGCAATTGCACCGTATCGAGCGAGCCGTTGCGGTGCTTGGCGATGATCACTTCGCCCACGCCGGCGATGGAGTTTCCCGCCTCGTCGGTCGTAATGCCGTAGTATTCGGGGCGGTAGAGGAAAATAACCATATCGGCGTCCTGCTCAATCGATCCAGATTCGCGCAGGTCCGACAGTTGGGGGCGCTTGTCGCCGCCGCGCGTTTCCACCGCCCGGCTTAACTGCGAGAGGGCGATCACGGGCACGTCCAGTTCCTTGGCCAGGTTTTTCAGGGCGCGCGAGATGGAGGCGATCTCCTGTTCGCGGTTACCGCCCATTTTGCCCGACGTGTCGCCGGTCATCAGTTGCAGGTAGTCGATGACGACGAGTTGGATGTCGTGCTGGGACTTGAGGCGGCGGCACTTGGCCCGCAGTTCCAGGATGGAGAGGGCGGGGGTATCGTCGATGAAAATGGGGGCCTCGGTGAGTTTGGCGATCTTGTGGTGGAGCTGCTCCCACTCGTGGCGCAAGAGGCTGCCCTTCTTGATTTTCTCGCTTTCCAGTTCCGCCTCCGCCGAAATGAGGCGGTTGACCAGCTGCACCGACGACATTTCGAGCGAGAAGATGGCCACGCCCTTCTGGAAGTCCACGGCGGCGTTGCGCATGGCCGACACCACGAATGCCGTATTGTGCGTGACGGTCATGTCTTCCAGCAAAAACAGGCGGTTGCCGTCAATCTCAAACCCGTAGTAGTCGTCTTCCCGATCGAATTCCACCTGGATTCCGGTCATCCGCCAATCAACGGGACTCTTCCAGGGAAGTGCCTTTTTATAAGCTAGCCGAACGGGAATCCGGTCGAGGTCACCGTAGAGTCGGACGCGGAAAACTTCACTCTCGAAGCCGATGCGGCTGATGGAGGCTCTTTTTCGCTTCAGTGAAGTCCGGAACCCGAGTGTATCGCCAAGAAATTTAATTTGTCGGGCCAATTGTTCATTCTTTTGAGTTATTTCATAGCCGTTTGATTGCACATTGTAGTGCCCATCACTGTCGATCAAACCCGCCAACAACATCAGGCGCTTTTCGGTGGAATTGATGAGATAATTGCGGGGAATGTGTTTATTTTCTATTAGCTCCATTTCCCGCAATTCATTTTGCAAAGAGAAAGCCGGAAACTGCCCCGAAGCGGTGGGCTGCCCGCCGTTGCGGGAAGCAGAATGCCACTCAGGAAACTTTTTTCCTCTGCCACGGGTGATACCATAAGCATTGCAACGGTTTTCGTATACTTCTTCGGTAAGCTGGAGTTCCAATTGGCCGGCATACTCCCGTAAATAATCGACTATTTCGTGGTCTTTTGTGGTAATGCGACAGTTTCCCGCACTGCCATCTCCCAGCCAGATACCCAAAAAATACGGGGCAATCGGCAAAGGCTGCTCGTCGAACTCTACCGCAACTTTATACCCTTTGTAATTGGATTTGAACTTATCGGCTTTCTGTAAATACTCCCGAACGGAAATGTTCAGCACGTCGCCATTTTTGTGTTTCCATTCGGTGCGGCTTCTTTTCAAAGAAAGAATGTGGCTTTCGTTGACGCGGTAATCGAGGCCCCGGTTTTGCCGCACCCAGTACATGTTCTCTCTTCCCCGCGCAATAGAAAGTACCTTCCGGGGCGTAGAGTCATCACCCATCAGTTGGTCGCCAACCACGACATCCTCTACTTTTTTCAGCGACCCATCGTACATCACTACCCTTGTTCCCACTCCCAAGCATTTCCCCATTCCGGGTCGGGCCGCCAGGATGACCAGGTCGGACTTCTGCCAGCCGGAGGTAACGCGGTCGAGGCTGCTGAAGCCGGTGGGTACGCCGGTGAGGCCGTCTTTGATGAGGGCGCGTTTCTCCAGGTCCACGAGGGCCTGCTGGATGAGCGCCCCCATCCGCTCGAAGTTCTTGCGGATGTTGGATTCGGAGATGGCGAACAAGGTCTGCTCGGTGCGGTCGAGCAACTGGAACACGTCGGTGGTGTCTTCGTAGGCGTCGCGCAGGATGTCGGAGGCGGCCGAAATCATTTCGCGCTTGATGGCCATCTGCGCCACGATGCGGGCGTGAAATTCGATGTTGGCCGCCGAGTTAACGCGGTCGGTGAGTTGGGCGATGTAGAAGGCCCCGCCCGAAATTTCCAGTTCGCCGGTCTTGCGAAGCTGGGTCACCACGGTAAGGGTATCCACCGGCTCGGAGCTTTTAAACAGCGACAGGATCGCGTTGTAGATGCGCTGGTGGGCCTCCTTGTAGAAACTGAACGGTTTGAGGATGTCGACTACGGTGGTAAGGGCGTCTTTTTCAATCATCAAGGCCCCCAAAACGGCCTCTTCCAGGTCGAGCGCCTGGGGAGGAATCTTGCCCAGACCGGGGTCCAGCATGCGGGGGGTAAGCTTGGGTTGACCCCGCAGGAAAGCGGCCGATTTCTTAAAATAGCTCTCTTCTTTGTTTGGCTCCATCTCCACAAACTTAACAAAAACCCCCGCTTCACCGCGGTCCGCCCGAAAGATTCCCGGCGGATTTTTTTAGCTCCTGCTTGCCCATGCGGGTCACCGGCGACGGATGCATTACGTTTTGTCCGGGAACTTCGTAACTTGCTTACCCGCGTACGCCCGGCCACTGCGCCGGGTGAAACCACTTAACAAAAAACGGTTTGGTAGAAAAAATCATCACCCTGGAGAACGTTTCCCTGGTCGATTTCCTGGGCGTGGAAAATAACACCATCAAGCAGGTAGCGGCGGCGTTTCCGACCAGCAAGATCATTTCCCGGGGCAACGAACTCCGGATCAAAGGCACCACGCCGGAGATCATCAGGATCAACGAAATCGTCAATTCCCTGCTGGAGCATTACCACAAATACGGGAAACTGACCAACGAAAGCATACTCAATTACTTGCACAAGGAGGAGGAAGTACCCGACGCCCAGGAAGAAAAGGAAGACATCCTCCTCTACGGCACCAAAGGGTTCGTCATCAAACCCAAGACCGCCAACCAGCAACTGCTGGTGGACTGCGCCGCCGACCACGACATCGTGTTCGCGATCGGTCCGGCGGGCACGGGCAAGACCTACATCTCGGTGGCCCTGGCCGTGCGGGCGCTCAAAAACAAGGAGGTAAAGAAGATCATCATCACCCGGCCGGCGGTGGAAGCGGGCGAAAACCTGGGTTTTTTGCCGGGCGACCTCAAAGAAAAGATCGATCCGTACCTGCGCCCCATCTACGACGCGCTGGACGATATGATCCCGCCCGAAAAACTGAAGTTCTATCAGGAAAACCGCATCATCGAGATCGCCCCGCTGGCCTATATGCGCGGCCGGACGCTGCACAACGCCTTCATCCTCCTCGATGAGGCGCAAAACACCACGGCCATGCAGATCAAGATGTTCCTCACGCGGATGGGTCCCAATTCCAAAGCCGTCATCACGGGCGACAAGTCGCAGATCGACCTGCCCCGCAACCAGAAGTCGGGCCTGGTGGAAGCCCAGCACATCCTGAAGGACATCAAGGGCATTGGCTTCGTGGAACTGGATGCCCGCGACGTGGTCCGGCACCGGTTGGTGAGGGACATCATCCTGGCGTACGAAAAAGTGGAAAACCGGGTCTGAAAATCTTATGCGTCAACGATTCCCGTTCGCGGCGGTGCTGCCGCTGCTCCTGCTGACCGTAGTAACCGCCCGGGCGCAACGCCGGTGCGCCACGGGGGCGTACGATTCGCTGCTGCGCGCCCAGTATCCCGATTGGGCCCGGTCGCGCGCAGCGCTCGAAACCCTCCTGCAACAGCCGGCCCCGGGCGGGAATTTCCGCACCCAGGCCGACGAAACGGTCTACCTTCCGGTGGTTGTCCACGTGGTGCACCACGAACTCAACGGCGCAATCGGGGTCGGCGGCAACATTTCCGACGCGCAGATCGAATCCCAGATCGAGGTGCTCAACGAAGATTACCGGCGTAAACCGGAAACGTTGGGCTTCAACCGCGATCCGGTGGGGGCCGACGCGAACATCGAATTTTTCCTGGCTACCTGCGATCCCGACGGGGAACCCACCAACGGCATCACCCGCACCTACGACAGCCAACGGGAATTTGACCCGCTCAGCCGGGACCTTACCCGACTCAAATCGTTGTCGTACTGGCCCAGCGACCAGTACCTCAACATCTGGGTCACTTCCCTGTCGAACAACTACATCGGTTTCGCGCAATTTCCCGACCTGAGCGGCCTGCCCGGATTGGGTCCGACCGACGGACCCGCCGCCACGGACGGCGTGGTGATTGCCCATCCCAAATTCGGACGGCAGACCGGCAGCGTGGTCGCCAATCCGAGTTCCCGGTTGTACATCAACGGCCGTACCACAACCCACGAAGTTGGTCACTGGTTGGGATTGAAGCACACCTGGAACGACTTGTTCTGCGGCGATGACTACTGCAACGACACCCCGCCCGCCGAAGACGGCAACCAGAGCACCGACAATACCTGCGCCGCCGTTTATTCGACCTGCAACGGCGTGCGTACCCGCAACATGATCGAGAACTACATGGACTATTCGCCCGACCTGTGCATGAACATTTTCACCCAGGATCAAAAAACCCGGATGCGGCGGGTGCTGGAGGTAAGTTCCCGGCGCCAGCAATGGGACCAACCCGCGTGCAACGCACTGCCGCCCACCGAACGACTCGTGACCAGGGTGTATCCCAACCCATTGGATGGTGAAGATTTCATCCGCGTGGAGGTGCGGCTGAAGGGCAAACAACGGGTGACCCTCCAGGTGTTCGACGCGGTGGGCCGGCGGGCCGCCAGCCAGGAATACGCCGCCACGTTCAGCCGGGTGCTGACTTTTCCCCACCACCTCTTAACTCCGGGTGTCTACTTCGCAGTGGTTACCACCGATGGCGGAGAAAAAGCGGTCAGCCGGCTGGTGGTCGTCCGGTAAGATTTTTATTGGCGAGCGGAAGAACAATGCCGTATCAAACAGTTATTTGGAAACATTCTTACGAGAGGATAAAAAAACAACGACAAAAAAGGCGAGAATCTGAGATTCCCGCCTTTTCTTGGATTTTAAAAGCAATTGATCGTAATCGCTACTCCCTTCGGTCACTTAATTTCTACATTCCACCCACGATAAACCACGCGTGAACCGCCTTCCTCGTAAAGTTTTACTTCATTGCCATTGAATGACAGATCGCTAGCAGCCCTGCTGGCTGTCCAGCGATCGTAATCATAAACTGACACCATCAATTTCACTGAATTAAGCTCTGTAGGATTGCCAAACAATTCCTGTAGATCGCTTTGAAGCTCAGCGGCAACCTCTTCCCAGGAATAGGGACGATTAATGGCACTAATCGTTGTACCAGCCGGTCCACTAAAGCCACCTCCTACCCCTGGCATTCCG
>JACMKY010000345.1 GCA_014379925.1 Cytophagales bacterium
ACCAGCAAGGCGGGCAGTACAAACAGCCACGGATTGATCGCGATGCGGAAGGCGTAGTTTTGCAGCCACTGGCGGATGCCCCACCAAGCCAGCGGCCAACCAATCAGGGTGGCAACCAGTACCAACCGGAGGAAATCCTTGGAAAGCAAAAACAGGATGTTCGGCACGCCCGCCCCCAGTACTTTGCGCACCCCGATTTCCTTGGTGCGCTGGGTGGTGGAAAAAACGGACAAGCCGAACAGACCCAGGCAGGCCACGAAAATGGCCAAGCCGGCAAACAGGGCGAATGCCTTGCCGAAACGCCGGTCCGCCCGGTACTGCTGGTCGAAGAATTCGTCCAGAAAGAAATAGTCAAACGGATTGCCGGGAAAAATCTCGGCGTACTTGCGCCCGATCAGCGACAGGGTTTCGGCCACGTTTTGCGGGTCAAGTTTGATGGAGTAGTGGCGACCCGCGCGCGGGTTGAGCAGGAAAATCATGGGCACGTAGTTTTCCTTGAGGGATTTCTGGTGGTAGTTGTTCACCACCCCGACAATCTCGTACCGGAAGTCTGGTCCGTACGTGATCTTCTGGTGAAGCGCTTCCGCCGGACTTCCGAATCCGAACGCCCGGATGGCGGCCTCGTTGAGGATGGCGGCCTTGTCATCGGTGCGGAACTCCCGGGCGAAAGATCGTCCGGCCAGCAGCCGGATGCCGAAAGCGGCGACGAAATCGTGGTCGGCCCAGACCAAGCTGAAGTCGGTCAGGTTGCGCTCCTGGCTGCCTTCCCGCTTTAACCCGGTATCCGAATACGTGTTCGTTCCCGGCACGGCGTCGGTCACGGTGAAACTGCGGACGGACGGGTAGCGGAGAACTTCGTTGCGGAAGGCGTCGAACTGCTGGTCGAACCGTTTGGAATCCACCAGGATCGGTGATTTGAGCACCAGCGTCTGGCCGACGTTGAGGCCCAGGTCCTGGTTGCGCATGAAGGTCAACTGCTGGTAGACGGCGAAGGTGCCCGTCATCAGCAGCAGGGAGACGGCAAACTGGAAAATGACCAGTCCCTTGCGCAGCACCCAACCGCCGGCGGAACTGCGCCACTTGCCCTTGACCACCGCTGCCGGTTTGAGCGACGCCAACACGAAGGCCGGATACAGGCCGGAGAACAGGGTTCCGGCCGTGAACAAAAGCCCGAAAGCCAGCCAGAAAGGGGTGCTCAGCCACAAAGACCACGGCACGGATTGATCGATGAGCTGGTTAAAAACGGGCAGGAACACCTGCACCAACGTGACCGCCAGGGCGCCGGCAACGGCGTTCAACAGGCAGGATTCGAGCAGAAACTGCCCGATCAACTGCCGTCGACTGGCGCCCGCCACTTTCCGCACCCCCACTTCCTTGGCCCTTTCCACCGACCGGGCCGTGGAAAGGTTGATGTAGTTGACCCAGGCGATCAGCAGGATGAACAGCGCAATCAGGCCCATGAAGTAAATCATCCGCACGTTTCCGTTCTCGCCCGCTTCCTGGTTCAGGTCCGAGTAGAGGTGGATGTCCCGCAGGGGTTGCAGAAACAATTCTTCGCGGGCATTCTCCTGCTTCAGGTATTGGCCGCGGTACCGCGCCACGAACGCCGGCAGTTTCGCCGCCAGGGTTCCGGGCGGCAAGCCGGGAGCCAGCCCCACGTAGGTGTACGCCGCGGGGCTCCGCCAATCCGTTTCCGTGTCCCCCAGTCCCCGGTAGGCCAGCAGGATGTTGAATTGCAGGTGCGAGTTGGGGGGTACGTCCCGGAAAACCCCCCGGA
This sequence comes from Cytophagales bacterium, assembly GCA_014379925.1. Taxonomy (GTDB): domain Bacteria; phylum Bacteroidota; class Bacteroidia; order Cytophagales; family ES-bin-26; genus ES-bin-26. The sequence goes on from JACMKY010000345.1 coordinate 1,778, forward strand.
CGGTTTTGGGCTGGTCGCCGTTGCCCTGTTTGAAGTGCAGGACCTGGCCCACCGGATTTTCCCGGCCGAAGTGCTTGCGGGCCATCGATTCGGAAATCACCGCCGCGTCCGGTTCCCGCAGGGCCGTGGCCGGATCCCCGCTCACCAGGGGAAAGGAAAACAGCGTGAGGAAGGATTCATCCGCGAAATAAACCTTGTCTTCCTTGAAGGCAACTTCCCGGTAAAACCGCGCCGCCCGCCGGGATTGCGGCGTTTCCGGCACCACCCGCACGGAATTGTTGTTGTCGGCCGTGTCCACGTCCGGATTCCCCGGATCCGTGATCCACTTCCCGTTCACCACGAACTTGTACCCGTACCGGCCGGGCATCAGCCGAACCCGACCCACCCAATCGTTCCCCACTTTTTGCAGCGGCTTGGCCAACGGATTCCAACTGTTGAAGCTACCCGCCAGCGCGACCCGGCTCGAATCGCGGAAGCCGCTCAGCCGGAACAGCACGGACTGGTAAGTGCTCGTATCCAACCCCGCCGTGTGACTAACGACCACGTCGCCGAAAAAAGGCCGCAGCCGGGCGTAGTTCTCCACTTCGGGAAAATCCCTTTTCAGGGCGGGTCCGACCGCGTTGTACACGGTGGCCGATTGTCCTTCGAGTTGTCCGGCCGCGAACCGACGACCCGCCACGCGGTAGGTACGCGCCGCTTGCCGGTGAAAGTCGTCGAAACTCGTTTCAAAGAAAACGTACTGCAGCACCAGCAGACAACCCGCCACGCCGATGGCCAGGCCCAGCACGTTGATCAGGGAGAAAATTTTGTGGCGCAACCTGCTGCGCCACAAAATTTTCTCCCTGATCAACGTGCTGGGAGAAAATTTTGTGGCGCAGCAGGTTGCGCCAGGCGATGAGCAGGTAGTTGCGGAGCATATTTGATAATGATTAATGGTGAATGATGAATGGTGAATGATTAATCATTCACCTACTCCGTGCGCAAGGCCTTCACCGGGTTGGCCCGCGCCGCCCGCCAGGTTTGCCCGCTCACCGTCAACAGCGCGATCAGCAGCACCAGCAG
>JACMKY010000346.1 GCA_014379925.1 Cytophagales bacterium
GCAAAAGTTTTTCATGGCGGTAATACCGACGTCAGTCGGTAATGAATAACCGATTGACGTCGGCGTTGCTTTGCAAAGAAAGTTGGTAGAAATTACACCGGAAGTTTCCCAGCTTTACGTCAGTTACGTGAGGGTACGTTTTTTCGTAACGGTGAATGTCGATTTGAGGCAGGCCCGGTTCCCAGATGTGCACTGCCCGGTATAAATCCGGGATACTTTGAAAAAGATTCGGGGTAGATGCGGGCATGGATGAACAAATGCGGCAAAGCCATGATCGTGTTTGCTCAACCAATGGACAAGTTAATTGTTTATTGTCGTTGTTTCCAGGAATAATTTTCCAAGATTACCCGGACAAGTCCCGGGGCACTGAAAATCCGGTGGGTTTTGCTTTGGTGCACGTTCGTGAAAACCGCCACCGTAACTCAGTGCGTCAGAAGCCCTGTAGCTTGGTGGCAGAAAGACGGGTGGTAAAAAATTAAACATCCAAGCCGTTCCGATTCGCCCGTGTTCACCTCGTACATTTAGAAAATACCCAGTCGCGTGAACCTACCCTGCCGCCTGATCGTCGCTTTCTTTCCGTGCCTGCTGCTGTCGTGCGGCAAGGACAACCTGGTCACAGTTCCGCACCCGAACCTGCTGGCCGGTGACAGTGCCCGCAGTTGGCGGATCGTCCGTTTCACCCTCGACGGCACGGCCCGGTTCATTCCCGCTTGCCGCGCCGACGATCGCCTCACGTTCCGGATCAATGGCACTTACCACTACCAATCGGCGCCCGACCGTTGCCAATCCGACGAACCTGACTCCTACGAGGGGACGTGGCGGTTGAACCCCGCGCGGGACACCCTCGCGTTTCGCGCCCTGATCAATGGCACCTTCACCGAACGGAAACTGAAACTGTCCGCCCTGTCGGCCAACCAGCTCAAATGGCAATACCGATCGGCCGCGGCTTTGGTGGAAGAAACGTATTATTGATTGAAACCGATCCGCCCACCGTTGCGGGGAGCGGCATTTTTCGGGGATGAAAACCAGTGAAAAGCGGGTAGTCAACGGTTGAACGACAAGACAACCCCTGGTCGTGACCACTGCCAATGCGCGGGAAAATACGAAAGCGGTCTTGCTTTGCCGGGCAAATAAGCGTAGTATCGCTTTCTGGTCAACTGGCGCATCCGCTCACCCTTCGGCGTTGACCGCGATTCATCTCCTCAACAAACCCTTTGGTCATGCGTATTTTCTCCCCGCCAACCCCCTTTGTTACGCGTCTTTCCGCTTCCTTTTCCGGCGCAATGACCGGCCATTACCCGGGTTACCACCCCGCGGTGGGCGGGCGTTGCGTTCCTCTCACCCGCTGCCCCGCCGTCCAAATCCGCCGCCGGGCCCAGGGCGCACCCGCTGACGTTGCTTAAAGGCGCGGCGGGCAACCCCAACTTCCCGACGGACCGGGGGCGTTGCTATTTTCCGTTTTTCCGAACCGACCCTGCGAAGCAGCGCCCTGGCCAAGGGCCCCGTGCGAAGCAACGCCCCGCGCCTTCGCTGGCGAACCGCTTCGGCAGCCCGACTGCGGACGCAGCCTGGGGACCCCTTTGCCATTCAACAGAAATGTTTCCCGTCGGTCCGGCTGGCCATCGGCTGGCCAGCGCTTGCTCACCGATCGGACGGAAGACCAGCCCTTGGCTAGGAAGGCCACCTCCGGGCCGGAAATGGGCACGGGACCGATTACGGGACCGGTTACGGGACCGGTTCCCGGTGCCCGCGGAAGCCGGCTTGCCTCAATACCCGCTAACCTTTGCCTTCTTCGCTACCTTAAACCTCTTACCATGCAATCAATTGTATTCTTTTTCGGAAAGTGTAACCGGCATACCTTCCCGGCCCTGGTCTCCCTGAGTGCTTTTCTGGTTTTGTCCGCCCTCGATTCAAGGGCCCAAACGGCGGCCAAGGAAGAATTCACGGGACCTTTTCCCAGCTGGATCAACGTAAAAACCAAGTACGGGGCCGCGGGGGACGGAACCCGTGATGACACGGAAGCTTTGCAGAAGGCTTTCAGCGAAATCGGTACCAAGGGCTACGATGATTTGAGGGTGGTCTACCTTCCGGCGGGTACGTACCGGATCACCGCGGGCTTGACCATGTCGGCCAGACAAAACATCTCGGTTATTGGCGAGGATCCCGCCACCACCCGCATTCGATGGGACGGGGCTTCGGGAGGAACTATGTTCCTTTTGAACGGGGTAAATCACTCCCGGTTTGCCCGCCTTACCTGGGACGGCGCGGGAAAAGCCGCTACGGCCGTCGCCCACCAGTGGGATGGCACCACGGGAACCGGCGGATCCACCCACAACGAACACGCCGACGAGGCGTTCGTGGACGTCGGCCAGGGGTTGAGAGGTGGTAAACCCCACCTGATGGACGCGGAGATGGCGGTACTGCGGTGTCGTTTCATTCGTAATTCAGTCGCTGGTATCAGCGTCGAGAGCTTCAATGCCCTCAACTGGTACGTGTGGGATTCGTACTTCGAGGATTGCGAGGTAGGCGTCACCAACAATCCCCCCACGCAGGGAGCGGGCAATTTCCACGTGTTCCAGTGCGTGTTCAAGCGATCGAAGTACGCCGACATCACCATCCGCAATACCCTGTATTTTTCGGTGCGGGATAATTTCTCCGTTGGTTCCAAGGCTTTCTTCGTTGGGGAGGCCATCGGTCAGAATGCCGCGCTTATGACGTTGCAAAAGAACGTAATCCTTGACTTCAAAGACCCGACGCCCATCCGCCTTGCCAACAAAGGACCGCTCACCTTGATTGACAACGTAATCCGGAGTGCGCCCGGTCAAGCCGGTCCGGTGGTTGTTTGTCACGGAGATGTACTTAGCGTTGGCAATATTTTCACGGTGAACGCCGCGGTCTCCGCCTGGGAACGGCTGATTACCTTCGACGATGAAGTAAGGAGTGCCAGTTCGCTCACGCTCGCCGATTACGGGACCGTCCAGTCCGGGACCATCCAGTCCGGGACCGAACCCGTTCTGCCCGGTACCCCGCCCAAAAGAAGCCGGCGGGTTTTTGAGGTTTCCCCCGGCTGGGACCATAACTTGCAAAAGATTGTTGATTCCGCGGCCGCGCTGGTGGGCCAACGGCCGGTCATCCACCTGCGGCCCGGATCGTATTCCCTGACCAATACCTTGGTCATTCCGCCCGGAGCCGACCTTCAACTGGTGGGCGATGGGTTTAGCTCGGCGATCAGTTGGTTTGGGGCGCAAGACGGGACGGTTTTGCGTCTGGCCGGAGCGGACCGGGTCGTGCTTCGGGATTTCACCGTGTACGGCAACTACAAAACCCCGGCCAAGGGCATCGTCATTGAACACGGCGACCAGGCCGACAAGCAGGTTTTCATGGAGGGAGTGCGGGTCTGGGGCGCCAACCAGACCGGCGTGTTGATGGAAGGCTTCCGCAACACCAACGTTGAATTGCACGATTTCAGTCACTCCAGCAATCCGTCGGTAGCCATCAAAGTGGTGGGCCCCCCTGGCCAGGGCGTTGCTTCGCGAGGCCGGATGGGTATTTTCGGCGGCGCCTCGAGCAACAACGCCCTGAGCTACGAAGTGGCGAACGGAGGGAGGCTGATGGCGCAGGATATCTGGTACGAGGGTTCTCCGAAAGGGTTTGTCAAACTGACCGACTCCGGGGTTTTTACGTTGAACGGAGCCCGGATTGCCGCCTACAATGGATCGGAGGAGCAAGTGGACATCAACAACTTCAACGGAAACGCCACCTTCCTGGGGGTTCACATGAACGGGAAGTTTCTGGTTCAAGGGGAGGGAACCAACGCGAACGTACTGGCCGCCGGTATGCAGTTCGATGTTCCCAATGCCTACGTCAACCGCTCCCCCCGCGCCAAAGCTTTCCTGTTGAACAGCCGGACGTACGCCGGGGGATCGTACCCCGTGGGTAATTCCGGGGAAGCCGATCCGGCCTTCATCCGCAAAATGCTCGAACAAGTACGAACCGAACGACCCCTTTACAAAACTGCTTCCGGCGGGCTCACAATGTACCGCGTTCAGGTAGCCCAAACGTCGGTGGGCATTCACCTGTTGCCTGCCCAAGGTCCCGCCATTCCCGACAACCCGGCGTGCGCGGCCACGGGCACCATCCGGCGGGAGGTTTGGTACAACATCGGGGGAGGCAATTCGGTAGCCGGCCTGCCCACCGCCAGCCCGCCCGGCGCGGTGAGTCAACTGGACCGCTTTGAAGCACCCAGCGAAGTGGCCGACAATTACGGCAGCCGCATCCGGGGCTACCTGTGCCCGCCAACCAGCGGCCCGTACGTTTTCTGGATCGCGGCCGATGACAACGCCGAACTCTGGCTGAGCACCGACGACAACCCGGCCAACCGGCAACGCCTCGCTGCGGTCGACGGGTGGACCCGACCGCGCCAGTGGGATAAGCTCGCCGGCCAGCAATCGGCTCCCCGACGCCTGGAAGCCGGCCGACGCTACTACGTCGAGGCCCTCCACAAGGAAGGCGTCGGGTTCGACAACCTGGCCGTGGGCTGGCGCACACCCACCATGGCGTCCGTAGAAGCCCCGGTGGTGGTGCCCGGTTCGGCGCTCTCCCCCTTCGTGCCCCCCGCGACCGCTTGCGCGGCCACGGGCACCATCCTGCGGGAGCAGTGGAACGGAGTAGGCGGTGGTTACCAAGTGAACACCATCCCCGTCAACACCACTCCCGCTTCCAGCCGCCAGTTAACGTCCTTCGAAGCCCCCTCCAACGCGGGCGACAATTACGGAGCCCGTCTGCGGGGCTACCTCTGCGCGCCCGAAACGGGGGGGTACGTTTTCTGGATTGCTTCCGACGACCACAGCGAATTGTACCTCGCCAGCGACGAAAACCCGGCCGGCAAGGTGCGCATCGCTTTCCTGAACCGGGCAGTTGGTTTCCGTAAATGGGAGGTCACCCCTGACCAGCGGTCGGCCGTCGTCCAGTTGGTGGCCGGCCAGAAGTACTACATTGAAGCCCTCCACAAGGAAGCTTGGGTAAATGACCACTGCTCGGTGGGCTGGCGACGGCCCTCAATGAGTGACACTGCCCCGCCGGAGGTGATTCCGGGCGGGGTGCTTTCGCCCTTCGTACTGGCCAACGGCCGAGTAGCCCCGGCCGAGCCGACCGGGGAAACGGTGGTGGGCATCCAGGTCTATCCCAATCCCTTCACCGACCGGGTAACCATTGAGTTCGGCGAAGGAGCGGTTGGTCCGGTGGAGGTGACGCTCTACGACCAACTCGGCCGGTTGATCCACCGCAGCGGCCCAGTGCGAAGCAACGCCCCGAAGCTGGAGCTGGACTTTTCGCAGGAACCGCATCGGCGGACTGACGTGGTCCGGCATTCCGGCGGCCAGCCGCCCAGGTCTACCGCCGGGATGAGCACGGGTATGTACTTCCTGAAAGTGCGCTCGGGCGTAACCAGCAAAACCATCAAGCTGATCCGGATTGCGCAGTAGGCGGTTTTTTGCGCTGATTCCTTGGCAAGCACACGGCGCGAAGACCCCGCATTTTCCGGTGGGGACTGAACAAAAAGGGGGTGGCGCGCCGTTATACCGGCGTGAAACGCGGGCGTTTCCGTTCTTATTTAACTTTTCACCGTTTTCCCGGCGCTGACCGTTTCGGCCGGGCCGAAGCAGCCGGAAAACAACCGGACAACCGCCGGTAAAATAGACCAATTGCCAACATGGAAACAGCCACTTTCGGCAACGGATGCTTCTGGTGCACCGAAGCCATTTTTCAGGACCTGAACGGAGTCGAGAAAGTCGTGTCGGGCTACGCGGGCGGGCACGTCAACAACCCGACCTACGAGCAGGTTTGCTCGGCCACGACCGGCCACGCCGAAGTCCTCCAGATTACGTACGATCCGA
>JACMKY010000347.1 GCA_014379925.1 Cytophagales bacterium
ACCGGCCGAGTTGTACACCCACGATTTCGATGGGAACGGGACGGTTGAGCAAATCATTTCCTGCTACACTGAAGACGGAAAGGCGTATCCGATGGTGTTGAAACACGACTTGCAGAAACAAATTCCGGTCATCAAGAAGCGGTATCTCAAGTACGCGGATTACGCGGGCAAGCAAATGCAGGATATTTTTTCGCCCGAAGAACGCAAGGATGCGGTGGTGAAGAAGGTGGTCAATCCCAATACTTCCTTGCTGCTCAACGAGGGCAACTTCCGGTTTTCGTTGAAGGCTTTGCCCGTGGAAGCGCAGTTTTCCCCCGTCTTCGGCATTGACACCCTGGATTACGACCGGGACGGCAAGCTGGATATCCTGCTGGCGGGCAATTTCTTCGATGTGCTACCTGAAATGGGCCGTTACGACGCCAACTACGGCTTGATCCTGAGGGGGAAAGGCCAAGGCGAGTTCGAAGCAATTCAATCGAAAGACTCCGGTTTTTTCACGAAGGGGCAAGTTCGGAAAGTGCGGCAAATCAAAGGCGCCAACCACCAAACGCTCGTTATTCTAGCCAAAAACAATGATCAAGTACAGGTTTTTAGTTACCAGAAATAACCTGTTGAGAGGCGGAAATGCCATAGAAGTAGCGAGGGATTTGAATTCCTCGTTGGTGCTGCTGTGGCATTTCGCGGCGTTGAGCGTACTGATGGCCATTTTCCCGTCCTGTCAACCCAAAGAGCAAACTGCTCAAAACGCCTTGTTCCAGTCGCTGGATTCCACCCGGACCGGAATCGGGTTCGTCAACCGGGTTCAGGACACGGAGAACCTCAACATCCTCGATTACCTCTACTTCTACAACGGAGCGGGGGTTGCCGCCGGCGACGTCAACAATGACGGGCTGACCGACTTGTTCTTCGTGTCCAACCAGGGTAAAAACCGGCTTTACCTCAACCGGGGAAAGGGAACTGCCAATCCGTTTCGGTTTGAAGATGTGTCCGAAAAGGCCGGTGTTGGCGGCTTTGCCGACTGGAAGACCGGCGTGACGATGGCCGACGTCAACGGCGACGGATGGCTGGATATCTACGTGTGCGCCGTTGGCAATTACAAAGGCTTGGAAGGGTCCAATGAACTCTACATCAACGACGGGGCCAGTCCGGACGGGCAGGTTTCCTTCACCGAAAAAGCGGCCGATTACGGGCTGGACTTCACCGGCTTCTCCACCCAGGCGGCTTTCTTTGATTACGACAAGGACGGCGACCTGGACGTGTACCTGCTGAATCACGCCGTCCACACCTCCCGCAGCTACGACCGCGTTTCGACCCGGGCGCTCCGCAACAACGAAGCCGGGGACTATCTCTTCCAGAACCAGTTGATTACCCCGGATAGTACAACCAAAACGGTCAAGTTCAAAGACGTGAGCGGGCAGTCTGGGATCTACCAGGCGGTTATGGGCTACGGCCTGGGCATTGCCGTGGCTGACTTCAACAACGACGGCTGGGAGGACATCTACGTGTCCAACGATTTTCACGAGGACGATTACTACTACCTCAACAACGGCGACGGCACCTTCACCGAAAGCGTCAAGGAGCATTTTCGTCACCTGAGCCGCTTCTCGATGGGCTGCGACGCCGCCGACGTCAACAACGACGGCTTGCCCGACCTGATGACGCTGGATATGTACCCGGCGGATGAGGCGATAGAAAAATCGTCCCTGGGCGAGGACCCCTTCGACATCTACCTCTACAAACTGCAATACGGATATTTCAACCAGTATAGCCGCAACTGCCTGCAATTGAATCTTTCGGGCCAGAAGTTTGCTGACATCGGCGCCATGGCCGGCGTGGCCGCCACCGACTGGAGTTGGAGCACCCTGCTGGCCGACTACGACAACGACGGCATCAAGGATATTTTCGTCACCAATGGCATCGTGCGCCGGCCCAACAACCTGGATTACGTCAAGTTCGCTTCCGACGATTCCTTGCGGTACGCCATCGAAACCTCCAAAAGCCTCGATAAAAGAGCCATTGCGCTGATGCCCGAAGGCAAAGCGCACCATTACCTTTTCCAAGGCACCAAAAGCCTACGGTTCAAGGACCAGTCCCTGGCCTGGGGATTTGACCGGCCGACGGTTGCCAACGGAGCGGCGTACGCCGACCTGGACAACGACGGCGACCTGGACCTGGTCACTAACAACATCGACGAGCCCGCCGGAATTTACCGGAACCAGAGCGAAAAAATCACCCGGAACAACTACTTGAAAGTCAAGCTGGCGGGCGATCGATTGAACACGTTCGGGATCGGCGCTAAAGTGATTTTGAAACACCGCGGAACCATTCAAGTCCAGCAGTTGATGCCTACGCGCGGTTTTCTCTCGTCGGTGGAGCCGGTGCTGACGTTCGGACTGGGTAAAAACGCGGGAATCGATACGGTGGTAGTCATCTGGGAGGATCGCAGAACGGAAATCCGGACGAACGTAAAGGCCAATACCACGCTGCTGCTCCAACAGGCGGATGCCCGCCCGGACGTCCGATCGCCCGGTATCCTGGCCCGAAAATCAACGCCGTGGTTCAGAGACGTAACCGCCGACGCCGACATTGACTACCAACACCGGGAAAATCCCTACTACGACTTCTACCGGGAAAGTCTGATGCCTTTCCAGGTTTCCACCGAAGGTCCCAAGATCGCCGTCGGCGACGTGAACGGCGACGGGCTGGACGATTTCTACGTGGGAGGGGCCAAGTGGCAAGCCGGTAAGTTGTTCGTTCAACAAGCCGCCAACCAGTTCAGGCCCACCAACCAGGCCCTTTTCCGGGCCGATTCCACCTACGAAGACGTGGATGCCGCCTTTTTCGATGCCGACAACGACGGGGACCTGGATTTGTACGTGGTGTCGGGCGGCAACGAGTTTTACGGCCAGATGATGGAACAATTCGATCGGCTCTACCTCAACGACGGCCAGGGCAACCTTACCAAAAGCCGCAACCTGCCGCCGATGTACGACAACAAGAGCTGCGTGAAACCCGGCGATTTTGATAAGGATGGAGACGTGGATTTGTTCGTCGGGGGAAGGGTAGTCGGGTATAAATACGGCCAGGTCCCTCGTTCCTACTTGCTGGTCAATAATGGCCGGGGTCAGTTTACCGACGAAACCGACCGGATCGCCCCGGCGTTGCGCAAAGCCGGGATGATTACCGACGCGGAATGGGTGGATTATGACCAGGACGGCGACTTGGATTTGACGCTGGTCGGCGATTGGATGCCCATCAAAATGTACGAAAACCAAAACCGCCGACTGGTGGAGACTACGGACGGAGCCGGTTTGGCGCAAACCAACGGGTTCTGGCAAACCATTGAAGCGGCCGATTTCGATAAAGACGGCGATGTGGATTTCGTGGTAGGCAACCTGGGAACCAATTCCAAACTGCGGAAAACGGAAAAAACCGCGTTGCGACTGTACGTCAAAGACATTGACGGCAACCAAACGCTCGACCACCTGCTGGCCTACAACGTGGGAGACCAGTGGTACCTGACAGCGGGTAAGGATGAATTGGGAAAACAGTTTCCTTCCATCAACAAGAAATTCACCGACTACCGGTCTTTCGCGGGAAAAACGGTGAACGAACTGTTTACCGACGAGGAATTGAGCACGGATCCCTTGAAAGTGACCATGTTCGAGTCGGTATACCTGGAAAATGCGGGCAATCGGAAATTCAAGGTTCGTCCGCTGCCCTTCGAGGCCCAGGTTTCCAAAGTGTTCGCTTTCCACGTGACGGATGCCGACGGCGACGGAAACCTGGATGTGCTGCTGGGCGGTAATTTCTACGGGGTGAGTACCTACCAGGGGCGCTACGACGGCAGCTACGGACTGGTGTTGAAAGGCGACGGCAGGGGCAACTTCCGGTCCGTGTTGCCGACCGAGTGCGGATTCGTGCTGAACGGAGAAATTCGCGACATCAAGCCGCTGAGAACTTCGGATGGCCAAACGCGCATTCTCGTTGCCCGCAACAACGCGCCCCTGCAAGTATTTTCGCACGGGGAGAAAAGCAAGGTTGCCGGGTCCCCTTCCGTGGTACGCTGATCGGACGGTTGATGAAGATCACACGCACTGGTCTAATCGGGGTACCGTACATTTTCCGTATTTTTGTGAAATTCACGGAAGTAGGATAAGACCGTGGACGGAATGTCGCCCGTTGGCAACAATCGACGCGGTCTGCTCACTTGACCAGTTGATTTGTAATGCTTTGCACTACTTACGATTCATGGATTACCGCTGCTCAGACGCTTCATCAAACGAGTCAATATGCCCGTCAAGATTTACCCAACCGCCTTTGTTATGGTGATGGCATCGCTGCTGGCCGGTTGCCAATCGCCCCCCAGGGATTACCGGAAGTCGGCGGCCGATCCCGAACTGCTGCACGCATCCGTCAGGAAGTTGACCGACGTTATCGTTCACGACGTTTTTTCGCCGCCCGTGGCGAGCCGCGTGTACGCGTACCCCACCATTGCCGCCTACGAAGTTCTCATCCACGACTATCCCGCCTACCAATCGCTGGCCGGGCAGTTGAACGGTTTTGAGGGAGTTCCCCAACCGGAAGCGGGCCTCCCCTACTGCTTTCCCCTGGCCAGCGTGCGCGCGTTCCTGTCGGTGGGCCGTACCCTGACGTTTTCGGGTGATCGGTTCGATGGGTTCGAAGCCGATGCGTACGGCAAGTTCAGGGCGATGGGCGTGCCAGACGACGTGTACGATCGTTCGATGCGGTACGGCGAGGCCGTGGCCAAAAGTGTGATGGCGTACGCTTCGAAAGACGGCTACAAAGAAACCCGCGGCTTCCGGCACACCGTTTCCCGGGAGCCGGGTCACTGGGCACCCACGCCACCCGCCTACATGGACGCCATCGAGCCCAATTGGTTCAAGATCCGTCCGTTCGTGCTGGATTCCTGCAATCAGTTTGCGCCCGTGGCTCCGTACCCGTACAGTCAGGCCAAGGGGAGTGACTTCGAGCAGGAAATGCGGGAAGTGTACGAAACCACGCAGAACCTCACCGACGAGCAGCGGAAGATCGCCAGTTTCTGGGACTGCAATCCCTTCGTGGTTCACACGTCCGGACACGTCACCTTCGCCACCAAGAAAATCACTCCTGGCGGGCACTGGCTGGGCATTACCGCCATCGCCACCCGGCAGACCAAATCGGGCCTGATGCCGACGCTGGAGGCCTACACCCACGTGGCTATCGCGCTGGCCGACGGGTTTATCAGTTGTTGGGATGAGAAGTACCGCAGCGACCGCATCCGGCCCGAAACGGCCATCAACGCCAACCTGGACGTGAACTGGGTACCCCTGCTGCAAACGCCACCCTTTCCCGAATATCCCAGCGGTCACAGCGTCATTTCCACCGCCGCCGCCGAGGCGTTGACGAATCTGTACGGGGACCGCTTGGCCTACACGGACTCCACTGAAGTGGCCTTCGGGTTGCCGCCGCGTTCTTTCACCTCGTTCCGGGAAGCGGCCCGGGAAGCGGCCGTCAGCCGACTCTACGGGGGAATTCACTTCCGGTCGGCGATTGTCAACGGTTCGGAAGAAGGCCGGAAAGTGGGGGAGTTTGTCGTGGCCAACCTCAAAACCCGCAAGTCCGGCCCGGTGCCTTCACCGATTTCCTACCGCCGCCCGGAATAGTGCGCGGATCGGCTTGGTTAATCGGAATCAGTCCATGTCGCTACCACCCTTTTAATCCGGGTCTCATTCCCTTTTCCTTCCGTCCCCGCCGCATGAAAAAACTGCTTTTACCCGCCTTTCTTGGCATCCTGTACCCGGCATCCGCCCAAGACGTCCGGAACTCCCCCTGGCACGTGCGGGCCGCCAACATCGACCCCAACAACTACTACGGCGTAACCGTGGCCAACGGGATGATCGGCTTGGTTTCGTCGGCCGAGCCGTTGAAGGTGAAAGACGTAGTGCTCAACGGAGCCTTCGATACCTACGGCCGGGGACGCGTGTCGAACATCCTCAAAACCTTCGACTTCGTCAACATGGACCTCGACGTGGACGGCCGAAGGTTGGGCAGGAAAGACATCAGTAACTACGTCCAGACGCTGGACATGCGCGGAGCCTCCCTGACCACTACCTTCGACCACGCCGACAAGGTAAGTGTCAAATACACCGTGCTGGCCCTGCGTCACCTGCCCCACACGGCCCTGATCGACGTGGAGATCACGGCGAAAAAAGCCGTGTCAGTCACCCCCCACAGCGTGATGTCGGCCCCGGAAGTGCTGCGTGACGTGAAAAACTTCTACCACCTGATCGACCGGCCGCATTCGCTCATCCCCCTGCTGACCTCGGTGGCCAAGAGCCCGACGGGCAAACACACCGTGGCCGCCTCCAACAGCTTCATTTTCGAAGAAGAGCGGGGCAAAGAACCCCCGTTGATTCACGAGGAGTGGGATTACAACCTGCACCGCCTGAAGTTTACGCTGCCCATGAAGGCGGGCCAGACGTACCGGTTCAGCGTGGTGGGTTCGTCCACCTCGACCGAGCACGTGGCCGACCCGCAAAACGAAGCCGAACGCCTGACCATTTTCGCCGCCCTCGAAAAGCGCGATCGGCTGCTAAAGCGCCACCGCGAAGCCTGGGATCAACTCTGGGCGAGCGACATTGCCATTGAGGGCGATCTGGAAGCCCAGCGCGCAGTGCATTCCTCGTTGTACCACCTCTATTCGTTTGCGCGCGAAGGTACGGCTTATAGCCTCTCGCCGATGGGCTTGTCGGGACTGGGCTACAACGGACACGTGTTCTGGGACACGGAAATCTGGATGTACCCGCCCCTGCTGATGCTGCACCCCGAGATCGCCAGGTCGTTGCTCGAATACCGTTTTGAACGGTTACAACAAGCCAAAAACAACGCCTTCAGCCACGGCTACCAAGGGGCGATGTTTCCTTGGGAGTCGGACGACGAGGGGCAGGAAGCCACCCCCGTCTGGGCCTTGACCGGTCCGTTCCAGCACCATATCACCGGCGACGTGGGCTTTGCCTTCTGGAAATACTACCTGGTGACCAAGGACCAAAACTGGCTCCGCGACCGGGGATACCCGGTGCTGAAAGAAGTGGCGGACTTCTGGATCAGTCGGGCCGAGCAAGGAACGGATGGCAAGTACCACGTCATCAACGTAGTGGCTGCCGACGAATACGCCGAGAACGTGGACGACAATGCCTACACCAACGGCATGGCCAAGGAAGTACTGGGCTACGCCTCCGAGGCGGCCACCACGCTCGGCCTGACGCCCAACCCGAAGTGGGCCGAGGTAGCCAGCGGCCTGGTCATCCTGCAATTTCCCGACGGCGTGACGCGCGAGCACGCCACCTACAAGGGAGAAGCCATCAAGCAGGGCGACGTGAACCTGCTGGCTTATCCGTTGAAAGTGATAACCGATCCCGTCGCCATCAAGCGCGACCTGGATTACTACGAACCCCGCATGGACAAGAACGGACCCGCGATGGGCAACGCAGTGTTGTCGGTGTTGCACGGTCGGCTGGGCAACGTGCAGAAGGCCCACGAACTGTTCGTGAAAGCGTACAAGCCCAACGAAGTGCCGCCCTTCGGCGTGCTGGCCGAAACCGCCGGGGGAACCAACCCCTACTTTGCCACCGGAGCCGGTGGCTTTCTGCAATCGGTTCTGAATGGCTTCGGGGGCCTCGACGTCACCAAAGATGGCATCGTGCAGCTGAAGACCAAATTGCCTTCCGGGTGGAAGTCACTCACCATCACCGGGGTAGGAGTGGAAAGAAAGACGTGGACGGTGAAGTAGCCGGTCGTACCGATTCAATTCTGACCAATTCGATAATCCACCAAGGGCAACCCTTACTTTGCCGCCGCCTCCCGCGCCGAGGCCCTGAACAAGCCCACCTCCGCGATGGCCGGGCTGCCGTAGGAATCGGTTACCGAAACCCGGACCCGAGCCGCCGTCACGGGGGGAATCCGCAACAGCCGCTTGTGGCCAATGGTGGTTCCCCGCGCAATGGTTTTCCACGCCTGGCCTTCCCAGGCGTCCACCGTAAATGATTTTATCCGTTGCCCCAACCCGATGGCTTCCTGCAACAGCACGCGATCGAACGGGGCGGGGCGCGGGAGGGTGATGTCCAGCGCCCCGCTCGTTTGTCCTTCCGGGAGCAGCCAATGCGTATCGGGGTTGCCATCCAGGACGTTGGCCGCGTTGAACGGTTTGCTTTCCTGGTTTGCTTTCGCTTGAGCGCCTTTGACTAGGTTGGTGCGAAACGTTTCGTCCAGCACCGTGCGTAGTTCCTTGAGGCGGGCCACGTCGGTTGGGTGGAAAAGTCCCCGGCGGTCGGGGGGAATGTTGAGCAGCATCACGCCGTTGCGGCCGACGGAATGGTAGTAGACGTCCAAGAGTTGGCGCAGGGATTTCACTTGCCCGTCTTCCTTGGCGTGGTAGAACCACCCGGGACGAATGGATACGTCGCACTCGCCCGGCACCCAATCCCCGCCGGCCGGGTCGCCCGCGTTGAGGTAGGCGTTCTGCGAACCCCCGATGACGATTGCGCTCCGTTCCACCGTCGACCAGCACGTTTCGCCCGCAAAGCCCCGCTCGTTGCCAATCCAGCGCACGTCGGGGCCCGCGTCGGAAAACAGCACGGCCTTGGGCTGCAATTCGCGCACCAGCTGCCAGTAGGCGTTGAAGTCGTAGACCATCGCCTTTTCGCCTTCGCCTTTCGCCCCGTCGAGCCACACTTCCGTGATTTCGCCGTAGTTGGTCAGCAGTTCGCGCAGTTGGTTGAGATAGTGTTGATTGTAGGCGGGCGTACCGTACGAAGGCTCGTGCCGGTCCCAGGGCGACAAGTACACGCCGAATTTGAGGCCAAACTCCCGGCAGGCGTCCGATACTTCCTTCACCACATCCCCCTTGCCCCCGCGCCAGGGGCTGCGCTTGACCGAATGATCGGTGTACTGACTCGGCCAGAGGCAAAAGCCGTCGTGGTGCTTGGCCGTGAGAATAATCAGCTTCAGGCCAGCCTCCCGGCAGGCTTTGGCCCACTGCCGCGCGTCGAAAGCGCCCGGGTTGAACATTTTCGGGTCTTCGGTGCCGTCGCCCCATTCCTGGTCCGTGAACGTGTTGATGGTGAAGTGAGCGAAAGCGATGGTTTCCAGCCGTTGCCAGGCCAGCTGTTGCGGGGTAGGCCGGGGCGTTTGCTTGACAATCGTATCGAAGATGAGCGAACGTTGCCCTGCCGTCATGGGCGGCGCGGGCCACTGAGCCGGAGCAACGAACGGGCAGCCGATCCAGCCCAACAGGAGGGCGACGGCCATTCGATTGGCTTGGAGAGAAAGGGTCCGGTGGCGGAAAGTGAAATTAAAAGGCATCGGCTCGGGAAGTAGAACCGACAAGGTAGTATTTTCTGTCCGGTCGGCGCAATTAATCGGGTGACGAAAGTACAAACCCCGGAACTGTCGCCTATTTTTGTCACCCATCCCTTTTACTGACCCATGCGGACGTTGTTCTTTTTCGGAATCCTGGCGGGCCTCTCCCTGGCTGGTTCGGGTCAACCCATCGACCTGCACCGGACCCGGGGCTGCGGGCAACTCGTGGTGGTGCAAACCCCGGATTGGCAGGCTACCCAGGGGCAACTGGATTTCTACGAATGGGATACGGGCAAGGGCCGGTGGGTGGCGCGGATGCGGGACGTAGCCATCGTGGTGGGCAAGAACGGGCTGGCCTGGGGCAACGGACTGCACGAGCGCAGCTTCAATGATTCGACTGACGACAAACGCGAAGGCGACGGCAAAGCGCCCGCCGGGATATTCGGCTTGGGCGTGGCTTTCGGCTACGCACCTTGGGCGGGCGGGCGACTGCGAATGCCCTACGTCGTCAGCGATTCGACGCTGCTCTGCGTGGACGACCCGAACTCAGCTTACTATAACCGCCTGGTGGACCAGGATACCGTTGCCCGTCCCGACTGGCAGTCGTTCGAACGGATGCGACTGCCAGGAAATGACTACCGGTACGGCTTGGTAGTGGGCTACAACGTCGACCCGCCCGTCAAAGGCCGGGGTTCCTGTATCTTCCTGCACCTGTGGTCCTCCCCGACGCAGCCGACCATCGGTTGCACGGCCATGGCCGAACCCCGGATGCGGGAATTGCTCGCTCGCCTGGACCCCGCGCAGCGCCCCCTGCTCGTACAGATGCCCCGGGTGGAATACCAACGTCTACGGAAGCGCTACCGGTTGCCCTGATGGTTCGTTTACTACCTTCCAAAGCGACCGCCACGAAGCGTGCAGCCGTTGATCGATGCGTTGCCAATCGGCCTCGCTCAAACCGCCATTTCCGGCCCGGTTATCGCGGATGCGCATGGCTTCGGCCCGGAGGCGGGCGTGCTCGGCGAATCGCTCGGCTGGCTGGTGATAAAGGACGGCGGCAGTTTCAGCCAAAGCCTTCCCGAGCTTGTCGGGTGGGTGCGAGGCCCGCTGGCGGTGTACGATCCACCATTCCAGTTCCAACCGCGCCACCCGTTCTACCTCAAAAGTTTCTTCGCTCATTTCCTGGATAGCCGCGTAGAACTTGATCAGGCTAGGCAGGGCCGCTTGGTATTCGGCTCGGTTGCGACCGTTCTTGAACACCCAGGCGGCTTTGGCTGCGTGGTAAGCCATCGCGTTGGACCGGATGAAAGGCGCTCCGTACTGCGTGCGCAACAGTCCGGCCAGTTGCCCGAAGAGCGCCAGCGGTTTGCCTTCGTAGTACGAGCGCCACATCCGGGCATCCAGGCGGGCTACTTCGCCGGGATCAAAGCGTCGGATGTTCGTCTGGCGAGGCGCGTAGAGGTCAATCCATACCCAGCCCAGCCAGGTGGCCAATGCGGCAAGGAAGAGCCATTTTTTTCGGAACCGGAGTAACATGGGCAGGTTGGATTGGCGTTGCCGGATTGCGCGCACCAACGGAGCGTTTCCGTCGGACTTTCCAAATCCCGAAGGGCCGGCAAGAATACGTATATTCTTGTCGCCATCCTAACGCCCGGCCTTCTCCACTACGCGCCTGATTCCCGGCGTCAGGCAGGCCGGGCAAACCTACGGGTTGCCGGGCTGGTCAGGAGCAGTAAAGCAGATGGCCTCGGCTGTTTCGGGGTGCTGGCAGGCGGATAACGATCAGAAAAACGGGGCAAACCACTCGGATCGGCAGGAGGCCCGCATCGGACGGTGGATCGGAGGTTGCTAGGTTGATGAACGGGTTTGGCTTCTCCAATTAGGTTTTTCCCGTAACTTCGCAGCCCAGTGACCTCATTCACGCAAACCCAACCGTCCGTGACCCTGGATTTCTTTCAAGCCTCGTTTGCGGAAGCGACCCCACCGGTCGGCTTGGGGGCGGTGCTGTTAGCGCTCTGGTACGACGGCAAAGGCGATTGGCAGGAGGCCCACGAAATCGCCCAGGCAGCCGATACCCCCGACCATTGCCAGTTGCACGCGTACCTTCACCGCAAGGAAGGCGATGCCGGGAACGCCCGGTACTGGTATAATCGCGCCCGCCAGCCAATGCCTGCCGTTTCGTTGCGGGAAGAATGGAAGAATTTGGTGGAAAGGCATTTGCTCAAGGAGTCACGTCGGTAAATGAGGACGTCGCCGGGCAGGAAAAGAAGCGGCGATTCGTACCTTTTGTGCTTTTCGTGGGTCATGCCGAAAACGACGGTATCGCTGTCCACTCGGATGGACCACTTCCTGATCATTCGTACGCGACGGGTAAATTTGACGAGAAAGCGCGGATTGTCAACTCGTTTTTGCGATCGACTGTGAACCATACACCAGAAGAAACCAAGCTATAACCCGGATGTCATACGCCAGCAACACCCCCCGACGTACGTACCGCTTTCGCCCGTTCCGTTGGGCGCTGGGCCTAGCCATCGGTTTGGTACTGCCCGGGTGCCTGAAGTCGGAGGATACCGACTTGCAAAAACGCATCAAGGACGACGATGATCAAATCCAGAAGTATTTCAAGGACCTTTCCGTAGGGGTGGATAAGGACAACCTGGGCTTGTATTTCTCGGTGCTGGAAGCCAATCCGGACGGGCAACTGGCCCAAGCCAACGACATTCTTTCCATTTACTACGTGGTCTCGCCCCTCAACGGTCCGGTATTTGACAGCCTGACGGTCCGCGACGGGCCTCCCCTTAAACTGAAGCTGTTGGCCAATGCCCTGGTACCGGTGGGTCTCGACCGTGGATTGAGCCGGATGAGAGAGGGCGAGAAGTACCGTTTCTTCATTCCTTCGGCGCTGGCGTACGGAAAGTACCAGTATTCGGCGGCTTTCCCGGAGTACACCAACCTGGTGGTGGATGCCGAAGTGGTGCGGATTGAAACGGAAGCCGAACAGCAGGCGGTCGAAACGCGGGCTATCCGCCAGCACCTGGCCGCCCACCAACTGGACGACGTGGACAGTCTGGACGCCGGTTTGTTTTACCAGCGGATCCGGGAAGGGCAAGGGTCGCTTCCGCAGGCGGGGCAGCAGGTGAGACTCAACTACGTAGGCAAATACCTGAACGGCACCGTTTTCGACGAGAATACCGCGGGCTCGTTTGGTTTTGTGATCGGTGGTAAGAAAGTCATTGCCGGCTTCGAGGAGGGCGTGATGCGGATGCGGAAAGGGGAAAAGGGCCGCATTTTCATCCCGTCCCACCTGGCCTATGGCGCTACTTTGCAGGTAATACCCCAGCGCATTCGGGAAGACCTGATCCGGCAGGAGCAAATTGAGAACGAAGACCGCATTCCCCCGTTTTCCGTGCTGGTATTCGAAGTGGAACTGCTGGACATCTCCTGACCTCAGTTCACTTCCACGATGATGAGTTGACCCGAGGGCCGCTCGCCGGAGTTGATCCTGAAGTTGTACCCAAGGCAATTGTCCGACCGGTCCTTGGTGATTTCCACGACATTGCCATTGGTAATCCAGTCGTAAATGGTTTGCTTAAAACCGCCGGAAATGCCGTTCAAGGCTTGGAGGCACTCCCAGGAACGGGGGCTTTCGTACACGTTTTTTCTAATGATTTCCATGGGTAACCGCTTACCTGCCCGCATCTCTTTCCAAAGTCACCGAGTTTAGATAAACGGGCTTCGGACAGTCTTTGGTGGGAGGAAAGAAACTACTCTGGTAGGTGCATATCCGGTAGCCATTGCTCACCAGGTCCACGATTTGCGGATGA
>JACMKY010000348.1 GCA_014379925.1 Cytophagales bacterium
CTTCCGTTTCACGGCAAAAACCTCCCTTTCTGATACGAAGGCGCGGCCTTCCGGGCGGACCCGGAAGCAAGCCGTTGGGGATGGAATACGCAGCAATAGGCAGCTAAAATGTAAGTCAGGATCAATTAGTCAAACCGACCTGCTGCTCCTTCGGTTGGTCAGGATGCTTTGTATTTTCTTTGTCGAACAAAATAAACGAGCAGAAATACGAGCACTATAAATAGGAGGGAAGAATACACACTGTACAGTATGAGCATCTTCGCTAACAGCTTAAAAAACCAAACCAAGGCGGAGAATATTTCTCTAATCAACACGGGTGCTGCTACGGGTTAAATCAATCATTGCGCGGTGAATCGACGGCGAAGGTGCAAACTTTGAGTTGATTTAAGAAGCACACTTTTGGGAGATCACAACCTCCGTAAGTAACCGACAAAAATAAAGCCAGTACACAATCAATGTGTACTGGCAGTTGATTCTGAACGGATTGTTTTGTAACCTCCATTTCCCCGGACGGATACCGCTCCTTCGCTACCGCGGCACTGGTTTAGAGAAGACCGAACGGCCGGTTTTCCGGCCACGATTCTTATTCGAATATTTTCGTTTCGGGAATGGGCACGACGAACTTTCCGCCCCAGGTGCGGATGTGCGCCATTTGTTGGCTGATTTCCGTCCGCAGGTTCCAGGGCAGGATCAGCACGTAATCGGGTTTGGTCTCGGCGATTTTCTCGGGTGCGTAGATGGGAATGCGGGTACCGGGCAGGAAGTTCCCTTGCTTGTGCGGGCTTCGATCCACGGTGTAATCCACGAAGTCGGTGCGGATGCCGCAGTAGTTGAGCAGGGTGTTGCCTTTGCCGGGGGCCCCGTAGCCCGCGATGGACTTGCCTTCGCGTTTGGCCTGGATGAGGAAGTCCAGCAGTTTGCGTTTGGTCTCCTTCACTTTCTCCCCGAAGGTGGCGTAGTAGGCCAGGTCACTGAAGCCGGCCTTCTGCTCGCGTTCGCGCAGTTCGGTCACGTTCGTGCCGGTGGGTTTGGCTTTGTCTTCGTGGTGGCACGCGTAAATCCGCAGCGAACCGCCGTGCGTGGGCAGTTCCTGAACGTCGAACAGGCGCAGACCCTGGGAAGCAAAGACTTGTTCCACCGTGCTCAGCGAGAGGTAGGAAAAGTGTTCGTGGTAGATGGTGTCGAACTGGTTTTCCTCGATCAGCCGCAGCAGGTGGGGAAATTCCATTGTGATGACGCCTCCGGGATTGAGCATCTGCTTCATTCCTCCCACGAAGTCGTTGATGTCCGGCACGTGGGCCAGCACGTTGTTGCCCAGCAGCAGGTCGGCCTTGCCGTAGCGCGTGACCAGTTCCAGGGCCGTCTGCACCCCGAAGAATTTCATTTCCGTGGGAATCCCCTTCAAAATCGCGGCCCGCGCCACGTTGCCCGACGGTTCCACGCCCAGCACCGGGACGTGCTTCTCGACGAAGTATTGCAGCAGGTAGCCGTCGTTGCTGGCCAGCTCCACCACGAAACTGTCGGCGTTGATGCCGAACCGTTCCACCATCAGGTCGGTGTAATTTTTGGCGTGCCGGAGCCAGGAATCGGAGAACGAGGAGAAGTAGCCGTATTCCTCGTCGAATATTTTGGTGGGGCTGACGTTGATGTTCAGTTGGACCAGGAAGCACTTTTCGCACACCATCGCGTGGAGCGGATAGGAGGGTTCCATCAGTTCCGCCTCCTCCGGTTTGACGTGGTCCTGGCAAAGCGGGGACGTGCCCAAGTCCACGAAAGTGAAGTGAAGCGGGGTAGCGCAGTAGCGGCAATTCATGGCGAAACGGGTATGAGTGGATGGACGGATTTGAAGACGGGCGGATTTGGAAACGGCGGATGCGCGTTGGTAGTCAATCGGCACCACGCAGTGAGAAGCGGTTTGAGTTGATTACTTGAGGATGAAAACAACGGGTTTTTGAGCGAGGCAAGGCACTTTTGAGGTTCGTAGCCGGAGGCTACGGGCCAAAAAAGTAACGCGGCCGTAGCCAAAAAAACGTGTTTGCAGCCCAAGGAATTAACTCAAACCGCTTCTGAAGCAATACTAGCTAACCTCTCCTGCTTTTTCAAGCAAAAAAGCCGGGTTTTCCTACGTTGTAACCGATACGGGTTTCCCACGCGTTTACTGGCCGGAATCGGTGCGTTCGGTGTTCTTCCTTACTTCCTCGAATCACGCGTTCAAGGACCGCCAGCCCGTTACCGGAAGGAAGGAAACGAATTTTGGTCTGCGTACCGGCGTAACCCAGCGGGCTTTGGTTCATCGCGTTGGTACAAAAGTGGGGCGGGGCGGTAACATCCCGCAACAAATGAGCAAAAACCTACGTACTACTTCCGGCCCGGAAACCCTACTTCTGGGCGGTACGGGTCAAAAGCCTTATTTTTGCGCTTCAGGCGGGGAATTTGTACCCCCTTTGCGCGTCTGTTTTCCATCATCCGATAACGTCTTATGAAAAAAGCACTCTTGATCATTGCCGGAATAGGGATTCTCCTGTTGGGAGCCGCCTTCCTCATTCCCATCGTTTTCAAGGACGACATCAAGGCCAAGATCGACCAGCAGATCGCCCAGTCGGTGAATGCCGACGTGTACTTCGACGCCGACAAGTTCGGCTTGAGCCTGTTCCGCCACTTTCCCAACGCCACCGTGTCGCTGGCCGATTTCGGGGTGGTGGGTAAGGGGGCTTTCCGGGGCGATACGCTCGTGTCGGTGGCGGATTTTGACGTAGTCGTGAACCTGATGAGCCTGTTCGGGGAGAAAATTGAAGTCAACAGCCTTTACCTGGATTCTCCCCGCGTGCTGGCCAAGGTACTCAAGGACGGTTCGGCCAACTGGGACGTGGCCATCGCCGACACGACGGCCGTCGCTCCCTCCGATACCGCCGCGTCGAAGTTCGCGATAGGCATTCAACACTGGGAAATAAAGAACGGGTACGTGGTGTACGACGACGCCACCCTGCCCATGTACGCGAAGCTGGAAGGCGTCAACCACACCGGCAGCGGCGACCTGACCCAGGACGTTTTCGACATGGCCAGCCAGACGCGGGTGGACCAGCTAACGGTGGACTACGCCGGCACCGAGTACCTGACCAACAAGAAGCTGGATGCCGACGTGACGATGGCGATGGACCTTCCGCAAATGAAGTTCACCTTCAAGGAAAACACCGCCCGGCTCAACGACTTCGCTTTCGGGTTCAGCGGCTTTTTTGCCATGCCCGACACCAACATGGTGATGGACCTCACCTACCAGGCCAAGGAAACCGATTTCAAGAACCTGCTCTCGCTCGTACCGGGCGTCTATTCCGAAAGCTTCAAGGACGTGCAGGCGAGCGGTACAATGGCTTTCGACGGGATGGTGAAAGGTACCTACAACGCCCGTCAGATGCCCGCTTTTGCCCTCAACCTGCTGGTCAACAATGCCATGTTCAAGTACCCCGCCCTGCCCACGGCGGTCAGCAACATCAACGTGGACGTGAAGATCAACAACGCCGACGGAATTCTGGACAACACCGTGGTGGACATTCGCAAGTTCAACCTCGACCTGGGCAAGAACCCCATCAACGGTCGCGTGCGGGTGCAGGGCTTGGGCAAACCAAAAGTAGATGCCAACGTGCTGGCTAAAATCAACCTGGCCGACATCGCGCAGATGTTTCCGATGGAAGGCCTGACGCTGCGCGGCCTCTACAACCTGGACCTGAAGGCCAAGGGAACCTACGACACGCTGACCAAGCAGATCCCCACCATCGACGCGAAGATGCGTTTGCAGGATGGTTTCGTGAAATCGAAGGACTTCCCCGCCCCGCTCGAACAACTGAACGTGGTGGCCGCCATCACCAACGCGACCGGCCGGATGGTGGATACCAAAATCAACGTGAGCGACTTCCGGATGCGGCTCGAAGGCGAACCCCTGCAAGCCTCGGCCTACGTGGAAAACCTGGATGACTACACCTACGACGTGAAGGTGAAGGGCGCGGCCGACCTGACCAAGATGACCAAGATCTACCCGCTCGAAGGCATGACGCTGACGGGCCGCATCGCCGCCGACATTGCCACCAAGGGCAAGCTGTCGGACGTGACGGCCAAACGCTACGAAAACCTGCCCACCAGTGGCACGATGAACGTCAGCAATTTCACCTTCACCAGCCCGGACGTGCCGCAGGGAGTAAAAATTACCGCGGCCCGGATGAATTTTTCTCCCCAGCAAATCAACCTCACCGAATACCGGGGCTTCATGGGCAAGAGCGACGTGGCGATGACGGGCACCTTCTCCAACTACCTGGCCTACGCGCTGGGCAAGGACGCGGTGGTCAAGGGGAACCTGAACTTCAACTCGGCTCGTTTCGACGTGAACGAGTGGATGGCGGCCGACCCGAATGCCAAACCCGTCGCCCAGGACACGGTGCCGCTGGCGGTGGTGGAAATTCCCAAAAACGTGGACTTCGTGCTGGCTTCCGCCATCGGACGGGTGGATTACGGCAACTTGCAGCTCGACAACCTGAAGGGCAACCTCATCGTGCGCGACGGCACGGTACGGATGGACGGATTGGCCTTCAACACGCTGGGTGGCAGCTTCGTCACCAACGGCACCTACGACCCGCGCGACGTCAAACGCCCCTTGTTCGACTTCGACCTCAACATTGCCAACCTGGCCATTCCCGCCGCCTTCCGGACCTTCACTACCGTGCAGGCTATGATGCCGTTGGCGCAGTACATGAACGGCAACGTTTCGACCAACTTCAAGATCGGCGGGGAGTTGACGCCGACCATGATGCCCAACCTGAAGACGTTGTCCGGTGGGGGGTTGCTCAAAATCGCCGAGGCCATGATCAAGGATTCGCCCGTGCTGCAGAAGCTCATCGCCACCACCAAGCTCAACGGCCTGGACCCGATGCAGTTGAAAGATCTGCTCCTGCAAGCCGAAGTGAAAGACGGCAAGATCACCTACAAGCCTTTTGACTTTAACGTGAAGGAGTACAAGTTCACCCTCGCCGGGGGCAACTTCCTGGATGGCTCGCTCGACTACAAACTGACCGTAAACGCGCCTTCGGGTGCGCTGGGAACCGCCGCCAACCAGGCGCTGGCTTCCTTCACGGGCGGCAAGGCCCTCATCGGCGACCGCATCACCATCCCGATCAGCGTGGGTGGTACTTTCAAGGCACCGAAGTTCGTGCCGTTGGGTGCCAGCACCAACGGTTCGGTGAAGGAAGCCGTGGCCGCCAACGTGAAAGCGGGGGCCGAAGCGCTGAAGACCGAAGCCGAGGCCCGGGCCCGGGCCAAAGCCGACAGCCTCCGGACCGTGGGCGAGGCCCGGCTGAAGGCGGAAAGCGACCGGGTGAGGGCCGAAGCCGAAACCAGGCTGAAGACGGAGCAGGAAAAACTGGAGGTTCGGCGGCGGGCCGCCGAAGACTCGGCCCGGAAACGACTGGCGGCGGAAAAGAAAAAACTTCTCAACAAGTTCGGCTTCCCTGCCAAAAAAGACACAACCCAGAAGGATTGAGTGCGGCTGGCCGAAGATTCCGTCTCTTTAAGAGATGGAATCTTCGGCGATATTTTTTGGTCTTAACTGAAACCAATCTTGTTACAATTGGGTTAGGCCTCCAACCGACTTCAATTCCGTGAGCAGCAACTTTCTGACGGCGATCCACCTGATGACCTACTTGGCTTACAAATACAACGGCAACGCCGTCGTGACTTCGGACGAATTGGCGGCAACCATCCAGCACAACCCCGTGGTGGTGCGCCGACTGGTCAGCAAATTGAGAAAAGCCGGACTAGTCGACGCGGTGCGGGGAAAGAATGGCGGTTTCCGGCTGGGTCAGCCCGGTTCCGAGATTTGCCTCTTGTCAGTTTTCACCGCCATCGAGGGTGACGGCCCCGACTTGTTTTCGTTGGCCAATATGGACAAACGCACCGGCTGCAACCCCATTGCCGACAGCATCCAGCACACGCTCGGTGACCTGCTGCGGCAATCGCTCGAGGAGATGAAAAAAGACTTGGCCACCCACTCGGTGAGCGGCGTACTGGAGACGTCGCTGAAGCGACTAAACATGCCGCGTTGCTGACGAAAAACTTTGCGCATAAACGTAACAAAAAAGGTTTCAATTTAAACAAAAACCCTTTATGAAAGCAGTACAGTTTTCCGAACACGGCCCGGCCGAAGTTCTGCAGTTGGTAGAGTTGCCCACGCCCCAGCCCCGGACGGGCGAGGTGCTGGTGAAAGTAGCCGCCGCGGGCGTCAATTACGCCGATGTCCTCCAGCGCAAAGGCACCTACCCGGTGCCGGTAACGTTGCCCTACGTGACGGGGTACGAAGTGGTGGGCGTCATCGAATCCGTCGGCCCCGACGTAACGCAACGGCAACCCGGCCAGCGCATTG
Organism: Cytophagales bacterium; assembly: GCA_014379925.1. GTDB lineage: Bacteria > Bacteroidota > Bacteroidia > Cytophagales > ES-bin-26 > ES-bin-26. The sequence continues at coordinate 6,404 of JACMKY010000348.1, forward strand.
CGGCCCTGATTCAAAGCGGGGGGTACGCCGAATACGCCCTCGTACCGGCCGCCCAGGCCATTCCGCTGCCCGACGGGTTGGGCGACGCCGAGGCTACGGCCCTGCTCGTGCAGGGCATGACGGCCGTTGGCCTGCTCCGCACGGGTGCTTACGCGTCGGTGCTGGTGCTGGCGGCCGCGGGGGGCGTTGGCTCGGTACTGGTACAAATAGCCAAGAACCAAGGCAAGCGGGTCGTTGCGGCCGTCGGCAGCGAAGCCAAAAAAGCGTCGGTCCTCGACTTCGGAGCCGATGCCGTCGTCAGTTACGCCGATGCCGATTGGGTGGATCAGGTGCTGCGGGCCACCGATGGCCAGGGCGTGGCGGTGGCTTTTGACGCGGTTGGCGGGGTGGTGGGCAACGGGGCGTTGCGTACGCTGGCGGCGGGCGGTACGCTGGTGGTGTACGGGGCGGCCAGTGGCGAGCCGACGATGGTGGCCGGGCAGCAACTGATTAGCAAGGTACAGGCCGTTCGGGGCTACACGCTATTTGCCGACGCGGACAAGTTCGGGGAGTACGTGGGCGAGTTGTTCGGGTATTTGCAAGCCGGTAAGCTGCAACTACCCGTGCAAACCTATTCCTTTGCCGAAGTGCAGACCGCTCACCGCGCCATGGAATCCCGTCAAACGCAGGGAAAAGTAGCGCTGCTGTTCGGATAGCCCTCCAAATAACCCCGTAAGATTTGAGACCTTACGGGGTTACGTTAAAAGGATACATCACTTTTGGAACCGGTGGCAGCGCCCGAATCTCAATTCAGATCAGGCCCCTAAAAAATCCATCTCATTCCGGTCGACAGGATTCTTCTTTCATCCCTGGGTTTCTGGTGGGTTCCGTTCCTGACGACTGGTAAATTTGCTCACTTGCCGGTCAGCGGAGCGGGTTTCTCCTCGATCAGTTCGTAGCCCCACCGTTTGCCCTTGTCCACGGCGGGCACGCCGCTTTTCATCCAGGCGGGCATGGGTTCGCCCTTCAGGAAGTGGTCGTAGAACTGCGCCTGGCGGATGGAAAGGTCCTTGCGGTTGCGGCGTTCGACCAGGTTATGGGCTTCCTTGTTGTAGGTGAGCATCCACACCGGCTTATTCAGGCGGCGCAGGGCCGTGAACAATTCGATCCCCTGGTACCAGGGCACGGCCCCGTCGGCGTCGTTGTGCATCATCAGCAGGGGCGTTTGCACGAAGTCGGCGCGGAACAGGGGCGAATTTTCCAGGTACAGCATCGGTTTTTCCCACAGGGTGCCCCCGATGCGGCTCTGCGATTTCTCGTACTGGAACATCCGGCTGATTCCGGTTTCCCAGCGGATGCCGCCGTAGGCACTGGTCATGTTGGCCACTGGGGCACCCGCCATTGCCGCCTTGAAGAGGTTGGTCCGGGTAATCAGGTAGGCAACCTGGTAGCCGCCCCAGCTCTGGCCATTGAGGGCGAGGTTGCTGCGGTCTACGTAAGGGCGTTCGAGCAGCTTCAGGACGCCCGGCACAATGGCGTTTTCGGCGCTTTGGCCGGGATACCCCGTCAGGTAGGTGATGTCGGGTACGAACACCAGGTAGCCCCGACTCACGAAAAACGGACGGTTGATGGTGGAGGCACTGGGTGCCGGGGGAAAATAGTGGTGCAGGCCGTCGGACGAACGGTCGTAGAAGTAAACGATCATCGGGTACTTCTTGCCCGGATCGAAGTTTTCGGGCTTGTAGAGCAAACCCTCCAGCGGCTTGCCCTCGGCCGAATGCCAGTTGACCAACTCGACCGTGCCCCAGTTGTATTCTTTCTGCTGCGGGTTGAGGTCGGTGAGTGGACGGATGGAGGCGAAATCAGTGCCGGCCGTGTACAGATCGGGACAGACTGCAAAGCTGCTCTTGGTGAACAGAAATGCGTCGGCGTTTTTGGCTTTGCGGAGGTTATGGGTATACTCAAAATCTTCGAGCATGAACTGCCGGGGAGGGATGTTCTTGCCCAATTGAATGGCCGCGTAGCCGCTCTTCTTGTTTCCCAGGTGAAAAGTGTGCAACGGCAGCGTGGCCCCCGCCCGGATGAACTTTTCCTCCGGGTCAGTGAGCAGGTAGCGGAACGACAAGTTGCCCGCCCGTCCCGCGCCACCCGTCAGGTTGACGGCGACCCCGCGGCCTTGCGGGTCCAATCCCCACAGGTCGTGTCGGTCATAGGCGATGAACTGCCGGTCGTCTTCCGTCCAGCCGGCGAATCCGTAGGGGCTCGGGTCGTCCGGCAGGTCGTTGAGTTCATCGTGGAAGTTGGCTTTCACCGGGGCGGTCAGGTTCCGGGTCTGGCCGGTTTTGGGAGCGTGCGTGAACCAGGCGCGTTCCTTGCCGTCGTACCAGAACAGGTAGTTTCCCCGGGGCGAGACGCCCACTTCGGCACGCAGGTTTTCCAGTACTTTCTTCCGGGTTCCGGTCGCCACGTTTACCACGTATCCGTCCTGGCGGGCCGGATAACCTTCCCACGACGACTGGCGGCGGTAGGGCAAATCCGAAAGACCCAGCGCCAAATCCCCGTTGTTCTCGTCGGTCAGGGTGACGACCGGCACCTCGGCAGTGGCCAGCTGGACGAGCCGCCGTTCCTTGGCAGCCGGCACGATAACCGCCAGGAAGTTCTTTTTCAGGTCGTTCTCGCGGTTCTTGAGTTGTTGGGGTTGCAGGTGCCCGTCCTGCCAGTTCCACACGTCCACTGAAGCCACTTCGAATTCCACCAGGGTGGTGTCGGGCGGGGGCTGGACGGGGGCCGTACCGAAGAACAACCGTTTCCCGTTCCCGCTGAAAAACAGTTTTCCGTGTTCGCTGACCGCCCACCGCGCGGGCATGCCCACGGTGTTGGTGTCGGCCAGCCGGGCGGCGGAGTCCTGTCGGGCATTCCAATAGTAGAGCTGGTAGAATCGCTGTTTGGATCTGGACGTGTCGCGGTCGGCCACGAAGGCCGCCTGCGTACCCGATTCATCGGGCGTGGGTTGCCGGTACTTGCCCTTGCCGCGGAGCAGCGTCTTCAGGGAAGCCGTTTGGGTATCGTAGAGAAAAATGCCCGAGACGGCCGTCGTGTCCACCGCCAGGGTGTCCTTGGGCTTCTCCACGGTGACGAAAACCAGGCTCCGGCCGTTGCGGCTGAAGGCGTATTCGGTGACGTGGTTGAACCGGAGTTCGGTGCCGTTCGGCAGGTTCCGCAGCACCATTGTCGTGCCTTCTTCCCGGGATTTTTCCTTTTCGGGATCTTCGTCCGCGTCTTTCACGGCTTGGTTGGTCCTGGGCGTTTTCCGGGTCTTGCTGGTATCGGGCGGGGGCAGGGGCTTATCGAGGTGGTAGGCCACGAAGCCCGAACCTTTCCCGGGCATCTTAAAGGATTTCACCCGGGGAATCTTCACCAGTTCACCGCCCGCCAGCCCGACGATTCCCAGCGAATCCTTGGGGAGGTCCTCCTTCTTTTTCTTTTTGATCTTCGCTTGCCGGGTATCCGAAAACGGGGGTTTGATCAGGAACACGGCGTAGCGCGAATCTTCACTCAGCTTCGCGTCGGCCCCCCGCGGCACCCGCCGGGAAGTTAGGCTGGCCAGGTCCGTAATGACCAGTTCGGCGTCGCCTTCCTGGGGCGAAACCTGGTAAGCCGCCCACTTGCCGTCGTTGGAAAGCCGGGAATCGGTTACGCTTTTCCAACCGTCGTAGGCGGCGTGGTCGAGGGGTTTCTTGGCGACGGGCTGGGCCGCCAGCGGCAATCCACCCGCCAGCAAGAGGAGGGCCAGGGCAATTCGGGATTCCGGACGCAGGGTTTTTTTCATGGGAGCAGGGGATAGATTGGCGCCGCGGCCGCACCCGTTATCCCGGACACTCCGTGCCAGTGAAAGGTAAAAGAAATACTTCGCTTTCTACCTTCCGACCGAAAAAATCACATTTCCCCGCTAAAAGTCACGGCTACGCCCACCCGGGTCGGCGGCCGTGGCTTGGGAGCGGCGGGGCAAAGCCCTATTTTGGGGCGGTGGCGAAGGAAAAGCCAGCGGTTCAATCGGACCGCCGGGCAACCAACCCCGGCGGTCCGGTTTTCGGATTCCCCCCGTAACCGGTTTGCCGGAGCGACGGGGAGTGGTTCAGCGGCGAAACGCCGGGCAATCCCCACCCACCTCCAAACTTTATCCGATTTATGCACATGCGTTGGAAACCCGCTCTTTTTAGCTTCTCCGTGCTTTTCGCCCTGGGCGGAAGCCTTGCCGTGCACGCCCAGAACAAACCCACCCCGGCTCAAATTGAAAAAGCGGATTTTTACTTCCGGAACAACAATTTCGCCCAGGCCTTGCCACTCTACCAGCAACTGGACGGAGCGCAACCCAACGATCCGGTAACGAATTACCGGATCGGCGTTTGTCTTCTTCACACCCCCGAGCAGGAGACCCGGGCCATCCCGCCCCTGGAGGTGGCCACCCGCAGCAAGGACCCGAAGGTGCCCGCCAAGGTGCACCAGCACCTGGGGGAAGCCTATCACCTGGCCTACCGTTTTGAGGAGGCCATTGCCAGTTTCACCCGTTACCAATCCCTGACTGCCAAGAGCGATCCCCGGTCGACCGAACTGGAACGGCAGTTGCAGACCAGCCGGGTTGCCCAACGGCTGATGCGCGATACCGTCCAGGTGTACATCCAGAACCTGGGTGCGCCCATCAACAGCCCCGCTACCGAATACGGCCCGGTCATTTCCGCCGACGAGAGCGTGCTGATGTACACCACCTTGAAAAGCAGCATCGACAAGGCCACCGCCGTCCGAACCGAAACGGAAGACATTCTCATCGCCCAGAAGGAGGCGGATGCGTGGGGGGCACCCCGCAGCATCGGGTTGAATACCAAGTCGAACATTGGTTCGGTGGGTCTTTCGCCCGACGGTCAGCGGCTGCTCCTCTACGTGGGCGGGCGCAACGCCAACAATGGCGACTTGTTTATCAGCCAACTGACTGGCCGCCAATGGGGCGCTCCGGTCAAATTGAACGGGAAGGTGAATTCCAGCTACCAGGAGAACAGCGGCAGCGTGACGCCGGACGAAAAAACCCTGTATTTCTCCAGCAACCGGCCCGGTGGCCTGGGTGGGTACGACGTCTACCGGGCCACCAAAAACGACCGGGGCGAGTGGGACCACGTCGTCAACCTGGGCGCGCCCGTCAATTCCCGTTACGACGAAGACGCGCCTTTCATCCACCCCGACCGGAAAACCCTCTACTTCAGCGCCAACGGGCGCAACTCGATGGGTGGCAACGACGTCTTCCGTTCGGTTTACGAAAACGGAACCTGGTCCGTGCCGAGCAACCTGGGATACCCGATCAACACAGTGCACAACGACTATTTCTTCGTGCTTTCCGCCGATGGCAAGAAAGGGTACTTCTCCAGCAACCGGCCGGGTGGCCAGGGTGGCCAGGACCTTTACTTCTTGGGCATTCCCGAGGAGCAAGGCATCGTGCCCCTGACGATGATGAAGGGGCGCGTCATTGCCGGCGACCGGCCGGTGCCCACCCGCATCCGGGTCATTGACCGGCAAAGCAAGGAGGTCATCAAAAACGTTTACCACCCGAACCGCGAAACGGGGCAGTACCTCATCATCTTTCCGCCGGGTCGCAACTACGACATGGTGATCGAGGCCGAAGGCTTCCTGCCCCAGGTGGTCAACATCCACGTGCCCAACCAGAATTACTTTTACGAGCTCTACCAGGAAATCTACCTCAAGGCCATCATGAAGGCCGGCAAGGTGGTAGGCCAGGAGATTGTTGTCAAGAACATTTTTGAAGACGTGGAAAAAAACCAGGCGCAGTTCGACCCGGCTAAGTTCGGGAAGAACAACCTGGACTTGTACGAACTGATGGACAACATCATCGCTTCCTCCGATTCAGTTGCCCTGGATTACCTGCTGACGCTGATGTACGCCAAGACCAGTCCCAGCCTGCAGGAAGCCCCCAGCGAACCGATGCGCGGCACGTACTACTACGAAGACAACAAGGGCAAGCTCCTGCCCCTCACCGTCGACGGCCAGACGGTATACGCCCTGCCCACCCTTTCTCAAGTGAAGGCGCAAGCCGGGGAACTGGCCGAAGACGACGCCAAGCCCGCCCCGGACAAGGGGAAGGTGGACATTACGGCGCAGACGGAGATCAAGCCCAACCTGACCTACGTGTTTCACTTCGACAGCGATAAGGTGGAACTGGGCCGGGAAGCCATCCCGGAACTGGAGAAACTCTACGAGTACTTGCGGAAGTATCCCGCCTACGGCATCCGCGTATCGGGCTTTGCCGACGCCGACGGTACCTCGGAGCGTAACCACCGCATTTCGGAGCAGCGGGCCCGGCAAGTGGCGCAGTACATGACCGGGAAGGGCATCGGGGCACAACGCGTGGTTGCCAAGGGCTACGGTCAGGCCCCGGAAGCGGCCAAGGCCACCACCGAAGCGGAAAAACGCCGGTTCCGCATCACGGAGATCACGGTGCTGGAGGTGACCAAGCTCAAGTAGCGGAGCCGGGGGGGGTGCTTGGTACTATTCCCGAAATGTGTAATTTTGTTACCCACACCCGCCGCCGTCATGTCAGAAAACCCGCTTCAGAACTACACCGAAAAGGACAAATACCAGATCTTCGACACCGAATTTATGCCCCACATCGATTCGATGTATAACTTTGCTTACCGCCTGACCATGGATGAGGACGAAGCGAAGGACCTGGTGCAGGACACCTATCTGAAGGCATTCCGGTTCATCTCCTCTTTCCAGCGAGGAACTAACGCCAAAGCGTGGTTGTTCAGGATTCTGAAAAACAGTTTCATCAACGATTACCGCAAGAAGAGCAAGGAACCCGCCAAACTGGACTACCAGGAGGTGGAAACCTTTTACAATTCGGACGAAGCGGACTCGGACATTACGATTGACCTGCGGGTGGAGACCGTGCAGGACATGATCGGCGATGAAATCGCCAACGCCCTCAACTCGCTGGCAGTGGATTTCAAGGCGGTAATCATTCTCTGCGACATTGAGGGGTTTACGTACGAAGAAATGGCAAAAATTCTGGACATTCCGATTGGAACCGTCCGCTCGAGGCTGCACCGCGCCCGTAACTTGTTGAAAGAGAAACTAAAAGGTTACGCCCGCTCGATGGGTTACAAATCGGAATAGTGAAAAAAGCATCCGGCGTGGTCAGGCGATTGCCCGGGTGAAACCATACCTTTCGAAGATCCTTACCTTCATCCCTTAATTTGTCAGTGTCATGACTACGCCCGTAAAAAAAGTGTCCGGAATATTTTCAACCCGAGAAATGGCTACCAAACAGACGTGTCCCAATCACGCCGAATGCATGAAAGTGATCCAACTCATTCTGGATGGAGAAGCGAGCAATGAACAGTTGAAACATTTCAACCAAAACCTTGACCAATGCCTGCCCTGCATGCAGAAGTACAACTTGGAGAGAGCCATCCGCGAAACCCTCCGTTGCAAGCTCGAAAAGAAGTGCGTTCCCCACGACCTGATCGCCAACATCAAGACCAAGATTGACGAAGTGGTCTGACGGCATCCGAAGACCCACGTCGCCGCTCCCGGCAATTCTCGGATCCATCCCCCCGGTCCAACCCGCCGCAACCCGTAATGGTCCCTTTGTTCGCATCCGACGTTTCTAAATCCCCTTCTCCGCATTGATGAAACCCACGGTGGAACCTTCGGCAAAACCCGAAGCAATTCCCTTCCCGACCGCCCAATCCGAGCGAAATCCTTTCCGGGGAAAACTCCTGGTCTTTTCGGCCCCCTCGGGATCGGGTAAGACCACCATCGTCCGCCATCTGCTCGACAACAACCCCAACCTAGGGTTTTCTATTTCGGCCTGCACCCGCGACCGCCGGGGCCGCAACGAGGTACACGGCAAGGACTACTATTTCTACACCCCCGAAAAATTCAAGCAACTCATCGACGAAGCGGCGTTCGTGGAGTGGGAAGAAGTGTACGTCGGCGCTTTTTACGGCACGCTCAAGTCGGAAGTGGAACGGATCTGGCAACAAGGCAAACACGTGATCTTCGACGTAGACGTAAAAGGGGGACTGAACCTGAAGAAGTACTACGGCGACCGCGCCCTGGCGGTTTTCGTAGGCGTGCCTTCGGAGGAATTACTCGAACAGCGTTTGCGGGCGAGAGGCACCGATTCGGAAGGGAGTATCTCGCGTCGGCTCTTCAAGGTAAAATTCGAAGTGAGTTTTCAGAACCAGTTCGACGTGGTGCTGATCAACGACGACCTGAAAACCACCCTGACCAAAGCCCAGCAACTGCTGGACGCGTTCCTGAACAAGTGAAGTCCACGCTTCAAAGACCGCTGATCTGAGTGAGTGATTGAGGTGATTGAATGACCTTCCTGAACAAATAAAGTCTGAACCGCGATTTAAGGACGGCTGATTTAAGCGATTGTAGTTGAATGATGTTCTTGAACAAGTAGCTGGAAAGCCCTCGGCTCATCCCGTTCATCGAAAGTCGAAGGCTGATTGTTAAACGCTGACCGTTGCGCAATTGAAAATCGGATTGTTTTTTGGGTCCTTCAATCCCGTTCACGTCGGGCACCTGATCATCGCCAACACCATGGCCTGCGGTACTGACCTGGATGCGGTCTGGCTGGTGGTGTCGCCCCAGAATCCCCTTAAGCGGAGCCGTAGCCTCCTGCACGAATTCGACCGTTTCGATATGGTGGAAATGGCCATTGACGGCAATCCCCGACTGAAAGCCAGCGACATCGAGTTTTCCATGCCCAAACCCAGCTACACCATTGACACCCTCGTCCGTCTGGAAGAGAAATTTCCCCAGCACCGCTTCGCCCTCATCGTGGGCGAAGACAACCTGCAACATTTCAACAAGTGGAAGAACCACGAAAAAATCGTCGAATACTACGGGTTGTACGTGTATCCCCGTCCCCAGGCCGCCGAAAGTGACCTGAAGCAGCATCCCAACGTTCGGACCGTGGAAGCCCCCTTGCTCGACATTTCAGCCACCTTCATCCGCGACTGCCTCCGCCAAAACCGGTCCATCAAATACCTCGTTCCCGAACGGGTGGAAGCGTACATCACCCAGAAAAAATTCTTTGCGTGAGGAGGGGGTTGCAACCTGTAACCTGTAACCTGTAACCTGTAACCTGTAACCTGCAACCTGCAACCTATCAACTAATGCTTCGTCCTATCATCCACCTTCAATTTCCGCACCATCTCA
>JACMKY010000349.1 GCA_014379925.1 Cytophagales bacterium
ACAATGGGAATGTCGTGGCGGAGCAGGATCGTGTGTACCGGGCGGCTCCGGCCCACGGTGTCGTCGATGTTATGCGAGTCGATGCCCACCAGCCTTGCCCGCGCGGCCACCAGAAATTCGGCGGCGTCTTGGGTCAGGTAGGGGTGGTTGGTGAAGTAAGCATCGGTCCTCCAGTGCCGGTCCCAGCCGGTGTGCACCAGCACGGCTTTCCCCGCCAGGTCCCGGTTGCGGAAGTACGCGGCGTCGACCGCCGTCACCCGTTCGCTCACCCGGATCACCACCCCTTCGAGGTTGGCCAGCGAATCCAGGGCCAGTTCCGACAGGTCCTTGCCGTCGGCGTAGCGGTGGAAAGGCGAATCGAGGTAGGTGCCGGTGTTGCCCACCATCTCGATCTTACCGATCTGAAATTCGGTGCCTTCCTCGTAAAACTGCCGCGATTCTTCCCGCGTCCAGTAATCGCAGATCACGGGCGCGGGCAGTCCCCGGTAAGTGACCAGCTTCTCCTCAATAACGTGGCTCAGGTCGATGAACATAGTGGTTGCAGGTTGGCAAGTTACAGGTTACAGGTTGCAAGTTACGGGTTGCAGGTTCCGCAGTAGGAGGTCCAGCCTCAAATTGTTCTCTGCTAAAAGTCGGAATCGTTTCAACCTGTAACTTGTAACCTGCAACCTATTAACCCCTCTGCCCATCACCCGCCCATCAGTTCGGCCAGGGCTTGTTTGGTTTCCTGCTGGCTTTGCTGCTTGCGCAGGATGGTGGGTTCGGCCATGCGCACGCGGCAATCGGGGGCATTGCACCGTTCGCAGGTTTGGTTGACCAACTCGATGTGCAGGTGCGGGTCGGGGAGAAACCGGACGGTGCGCCGCAGGGCATCGTTCATCAGCAGACCTACCGATACGCTGGTGTTGAGGTTTGGCGTGGGGTGCATGGGTCGCGCAATGGACATCACCAAGTACTCGTTGCCCGAATTGAGGTAGCGGGAAATCTGCGCCCCGCAGAGCGGCTTTTCGTAGCCTCCTTCCCGCTGCACCCGGGCCAGGTCCTGCAGGATGGTGAGCGAAACCCAGCGGCGACAGTAGAACTCGGTGGCCGTTCCGTGCGGATTGTGCAGCCGCGAGAGGTGGATTTCCTTGGTGAGGTTGAATTTGTTCTCCCCGGCGATGTTATCGAACCGCAGGAAAAACAGTTGGCTGATGCCGAAGTAGCGCGGCAGGAGGTTGGTGATGCGGTGAAAGAAAAGTTCGGGCGTGGCGCTGTACTTGCCCATCATGTCCACCAAAAGCCCGCCGTCCCAGGTCGGCCGGCTCAGAAAATCCTGCAGTTCCGCAACGATGCGGCCCCGGTGGATCAGCAGGGCACCCGAGAAATAGGAAGCCTTGAAGTTGTTGAGCACCTGCTCGAAGGAACCGATTTCGACCCACGACGAGGTGAGCGGACGTACCTTCAGGCCCAGGCACTGGTAGGCGATCTCGCGCCCCAGCGTAAAGGCTTTCTGTTCGGCGTTGAGACTCCGGTTGATCAGCAGGCGCGGGCCGTTTCTGGTCACCAGGATGGAGCGCAGGCTCGCGAAGGCCGGCTGCTCGGCGCTGCCGTACTCCTCAATAACGTAGCCGAACCGTTCGGTCAGGATGCGGGCCAACTGCTCGGCATCCGGCGACACGCCCGGCCCGATGCCCACTTCGGCCGCGAAGCGCTCCACTGCGGTTTCAATGTCCTCGAAATAGTTGTCGTGCATCTCCTGGTAAGAACGGAGCACGGCGAAGTAGAACTGTTCCTTCCGGATGTCGAAGTTGCGGCTGATTTCGGCGAGCGTGCTCACGAAGGCCGCCAGCTTGGCAGGCACGTTGGAGAGCAACTCCAGCACGTCGCCCGACCCGATGCCGAACATGGCCAGGGGCAGCTCGCTGAGGATGTTGGACTGGATCAGGTCCGAGACGGAAGCCAGGTCCTTGCCCAGCGACAGCGACACCAACCAGTCGTACTTAACGTCCATCGCCTCGGCCAGGGCAATGATCTTGTCGGCTTTTGGGTATTTCTTGCCCTTCTCGATTTCGTTGAGGTAGGACACGGAGATGCCCGTTTTTCGGGACATTTCCGACAGCGACAGACCCTTATCTAGCCGTAACTGCCTCAACTTCAGACCAAAAACCAGCCTGACATTTTCTTCTCTTACCGACATGTACGGGATGGGATGGGAGGTTGCGCCGCAAAGGTAGCCAGTAAGCGGGTTGGGTTGCCGGGGCGGAAAAATTATTTTGGGTAAATGTAAAAAAATTAGCGAAATTTCGCTTGGCTTTTCATTTGCGTTCTTTACCTTTGAATCCTCATCAGCAAACAAGCGCACCAGTAGAAAACAGAAAGCAGTTCATTTCCCAATACCAGGTTAAAATTCACTTCAACAGCAAGCTAAAACAAAAAGCCCTTGGCGATCATTGCCAAGGGCTTTTTTTAGCTTACGCTTTTTTCGTCCGGCGCTTTTCCCGGGTCTCCGTCCGGCTCGGCGGGTTGGTGGTAATACTCCACCTCCCAGGTGTGATCGGCCAGCAGGCAGACCTTGGCCAGGTAAGTCCGGAAGGGAAATGACCGGCCCCACTCCGCCCGCGCCACCATTGAAAGCACATCGGCGCCGTTTTTCCGCTCGTAGAGGTAATACACGTGTCCGATGATGGGTTCGAAGCCCATTTCTGCCTGGTAGATTCGCTCCGAAACGCTCACCCGCCGTTGGATGCCGCGGGCCTGCTCCACCAGCACCTGCATTTGCTGGTAAAGCTGGTTAAACTGGTTGTCGGTTTGCTGGCGCATCGCCGTCAACGACCGGCCCTTGATCTTTCCTTTGTCCTCGGGCTTGATGAGCGCCCCGCCGCTGGTGTGGGCGTAGGGGAGCAAACCGGGCGTTTCGGCCGCCTTATCGGCGCTGATCGGATTCACCAGGAGGGGTTCCACCGCTTTCCTTACCGATTCCACCGTGCTTTCCGCCGGTTCCACCACTGGTTTTTCTGCCATAGAAAGTTGGTTTGAGAAGTTGGCTCCAAAGCTACGAAGGTTTGGAATGCGGACGAAGGCGCCCGAACCGGCGAAGGCCGGCCCGGGAAAGATTTGGGGGTCCGCCGGCCTTTCGTTTGGATTATAACTCCGAAAGGCTGAATTTAGCGAATGGAATCGAGGTTTGCCGACCCGTGGCCGCCGGTTGGTACTTCCGGATTCCACAGGTGCTTGTTGAGCCCGACTGTCCTGCCGTGATGCAACCCGTAACCGCCCGAAAACCCATTCCTCTTTTTACCGCCTTGGTCTGCCTTGCCGGGCACGCGGGGAAATCCCGTTACTTTTTGCCGGGCACTGCGTACAACTCCCTGGGGGCCGATTAAAATGATCATTGGCCAGCGGGTTCCCTCCGGTGTCACTTTTATCCAACCTTTACCATGAAAGAGCCCCGTTCTCGTACCAGCCGGACTCCCGCGGGGGTCAAGACCCTCGACGCCACGGTGCCCATCCTGAAAGTAGTGGAGAGAACGTTTGACAAGCTCAAGGAATCCAAGCTGTCGGAACGGAACCAGGGACGCATTCTGGCCAAACTCAACGCGGACGTGGAACGGGTGGCGCATTTTCTTCAGTGCGAAAAAGACGAAGCGTTGTTTTTCATCATCATCTTCGGCTTGAAAGTGGTGACCAACAGCGTGTATTACCACGACATCATCCAGTACCTGGATTGCAACCCCTTCTTCATCGTCAGCCACGAGAACATCTTCAAGAACCTGCAGAAGAAACGCCTCATTGTCAAGGACGACAACTGGGGCAAGACCTCCTCGAGCATCAACGTGACGCGCGAAGCCTACAACGCCGTGGCCAACAACAAGCCTTTCCACGGGGGAGGCGGTACCTACGAAAACGTGTACACCCTGCTCCAGAAGGTGGACGACCTGATCGTGGAGCGGCGGCGCGACGTGATCTCCACCGCCGAACTCTTCGAGGAGGTACAGTACATGGTCTACACCGACAGCAACATCCTGCTCACCCGCAACCTGCGCGGGCTGAACCTCAACGTCCGGGAAGTGACCCTGCTGCTCTACCTCTCCTACCAGTTTGCCAACGGGGACGAATACGTGGAGGTGAACGAGATGCTGGGCATGATCTTCGACACGATGGGCGACAAGATCAACATGAAGAAGGAACTCATCAACAAGGACGCCGAGGTGGTCAAGAAAGGATTGGTGGAATTCGAGAACGACTACTTCCTGATGGGCCGCTCCATCAAACTGACCGACAAGGCCATTGAACAACTCTTCGCCAACGAGACGGAAATCTTCGACCGTAAAAAGGGCTTCAAGCCCCAAAACTCGCTCCTGATCGACCACGAAAACCTCAAATCGAAGAAGCTTTTCTTCAACGAAGAGGAAAAACGCCAGACAACGGCCCTCAAGCAGTTGCTCACCGAGGAAAAACTGGACAAGGTGCTCGACAAGTTCGAGGCGGCGGGCATGCCCAAGGGCATCGTGGTGCTGCTCTACGGCGATCCGGGAACGGGCAAGACCGAAACCGTTTACTACCTCGCCAAGCGGACGGGACGCAACATCCTGATGGTGGACATTGCCAGCATCAAGGACAAGTACGTGGGCGAATCGGAAAAGCACATTAAGCAACTGTTCGAGAACTACCGCAAGGCCCGGGAATACTACAAGAAAGACCCCATTCTGCTCTTCAACGAGTCGGACGCCATCATCAGCAAACGCATCGAGGTGACCACCAGCGTGGATCAGATGAACAACAGCATGCAAAACATTCTGTTGCAGGAATTGGAAAACTTCGAGGGAATCCTCTTTGCCACCTCCAACCTCAACGTCAACCTGGACAAAGCCTTCGAAAGGCGCTTCCTCTACAAGATTCAGTTTAAAAAGCCCGACGCGGTGACCCGCGAGAAGATCTGGGCCGACAAGCTGCCCGACCTGGTTGGCAAGGACGTCAGATACCTGGCCCGCGGCTTCGACTTCAGCGGGGGCCAGATCGACAACGTCGCCCGCAAGTACATCCTGGAAAATATCCTCAACGACGCCGCACCCAGCCTGCAAGCCCTCGAAAAACTCTGCCAGGACGAAGTCTTCGGACAAAGCGCCGCCAAGATCGGGTTTTGAAAGGGGGAAAGGTTACAGGTTACGGGTTGCAGGTTGCAGGTTACAAGTTAGAGGATTAGGAAAGATTGCCTGATTGGCAAACACCCGGTACTAAAACTCTCCCTGACCCCTTTCACCTTGCTCATCCTTCACCCTTCCGACTCCTGCAACCCTACCAACCTGTAACTTGCAACCTGCAACCCTTTCAACCCTTTCAACCCTGCTCCTCCTTTCAACCCTCCCAAACCTGCCCGGGATCACGCCGGACCTGAGCGAGTACGAGCGCGAGACGCTTCAGTTTTGTCAGGAATGGCTATCCGGCCGGGAGGAATTCGTGCGGCACACCTCCGGGTCGACGGGCCAGCCCAAGCCCGTTGCGCTTTCCCGTCGCCAGATGCGGGCCAGTGCCCAGGCAACGGCCCAAGCCCTGGACCTGCGGTCGGGCGACCACGCCCTGGTATGCCTGCCCCCGCGCTACATCGCCGGCACCATGATGCTGGTGCGGGGGCTGGAGGTGGGCATGAAGATGACCGTCGTGGAACCGGCCGGCAATCCGTTGCAATCCATCGCCGCCGGAACGCATTTTGATTTCACCGCCCTGGTACCCCGGCAACTGCAAACCATCCTTGCCGAGACCCCCGACAAACGCCCCGTTCTCCACGGCATGAAAGCCATCCTGGTGGGCGGGGCGGCGGTCAGTCGGGCGCTGGAAGAGGAAATTCAGCAAATCGGGGCACCCGTGTACGGCACCTACGGAATGACCGAGACCGTCTCGCACGTGGCCCTGCGCCGGCTGAACGGCCCGGCCCGGAGCGATGCGTACACGGCGCTGCCCGGCGTGCGCATCGGGCTGGACGAACGGGGTTGCCTCTGGATTCAGGCGCCCTCCACCGACGGTCAGACCGTGCAGACCAACGACCAGGCCGAACTGACCGGGCCCGGCGCGTTTCGCTGGCTGGGCCGGGTGGACCACGTGATCAACAGCGGAGGAATCAAGATCCAACCGGCGGAAATCGAGCGGTACCTGGAAGAGGTGCTCACCGAACTGCGCCTTTCCCTCCGTTGCTTCGCGTTTGGCTTGCCCCATCCCGCGTGGGGAGAGATGCTCTGCGTAGCGGTTGAAAGCCCCCCCCTCTCCCCGCCGCAGGAAAAACGGGTGAAGGAACGGTTGACCCAGCGGGCCGGTCGGTACCAAACACCCAAACACTTCCTCTACCTGCCCCAATTTCCCGAAACGCCCACGGGAAAAGTGGACCGAAAAAAAGCAATCGCCCTCCTGGCCCAACAAATCAGCGTTTAACGTTGGGCAAAACACCAACGGCAAATGAAAAACGGTCGTAAAACACCGAACAATAAACGGTAAACACCAAACCGAAATGGTTGCATCTTTTGAGATTCAGTACGAAACGGCCGCTTCGGTACCGGCCCCGTACGCCCATTTTTACCACGTCAAGGCTTCGTTTGGGGACGATCACTTGCGGATGGATTACCAGCTCCGCTACCTGGACCGGGACGCTTTGACGGAAGAGGAAATCACCGGCGAAGGTTTTACGCTGGCGGATGACTTCAGTTGGCACGGTACGCTCCCGGCCGTCTGGGCGACGGAAATCCGGCGATCGATCGAGCAAACGAATTTGCGGGCCGAACCCGCCAACGAGGCGGACGCTTACTTTAAGCTGGTTTTCAAGGATGAAGCCGGCAACGAATCGGAAGGAGAACCGACCGACCGTGCCCCTTGGGAATACACCGCGCAGGAATTGGTCCAGGCCGTTTACGAAACGGCGCAGCGGGAACGGCCCTTGCACGTGCGCTACAAGAAGGTGAATGCAACCGGCACTTCCCACCGGCTTTCGCTCACGCTGCGGTTCAGCGTCCGTCGGGTGGAGGTGGCCCTGGAGTGGAGCGCCAGTGGAGCGCCACCCGCCCGAACGCAACCGGGTGAGCCCGTTCGGCGGGAGGTGGACTGGCACCAGCTGAAAGACCTGCTCCGCCTGGTCTACCTGCCCGATTATCACCCCGAAAACGCCCGGTCCAAAGAGCCGCGCGGGCCCGGCACGTTCCTCGACCACGGCGACGGGTTTTGGTACGAATTCGGGGTAAGCGTGAAGAATCCCGGCCAGAAAAGGGATGTGCTGGGAGAAATTGAAAGAATAATGGAAGGCCTAGTGGTTTGATGCGTAAATGGGCCGGTGAATGCCATCGGCAACCGATCGCTTGGATCGCTTGGTGGCACGGGCTGCCGCCGGTACTACCTCGTTTACGAACATCCTGGCACGTCTTCCAGCCGGTCGTACACCGCAAGCCCCATCTCTCCGGCCAGCCGCACGTCTTCGTCGGCGCCTTTCGATTCGCCCGGCAGGCGCAGCACCGCATCGCAACGGGCAATGAGCCGGTTCGCGACCGGATACAGGATTTCCTGCCAGGCCGCATCGCCCGGCCGTTGACCACCGGCTAAACGAAGCAGCGGCAAAGCCACCCACTCGCCAATCATCGGAATGTGCCCCGCCCGGAACAGGATCAGCGTGACGGATTCGAGTCGGCGGAGGTTTTCGGCCATCCGCTCCGGGTCATCGTCGGTACCGGAGCGATACGGTCCGGCGACTAAAATTAGCAGTGGTTTCATCCGTTCTGTGAATGGGTAAGTTGTTTCAGACGCAGGTATTGCAGCAGCATGATGGTTTTTCCGTCCATAATTTCCCCACTCTCGGTCATGGCCATCGCTTGGCTGACGGGCAGTTCCAGAATGTCTATTTCCTCTTCGTCAATGCCGCCCCCGCGGCTTCGTTCGGTGTCGGCGGTATACTCGGCGAGGTAGAAAAACAGCTTTTCCGTCACCGAGCCGGGACTCATGTACGCTTCCATCACCTTCCGCACCGATGCAATGCGGTAGCCGGTTTCTTCTTCGGTTTCGCGCCGGATGGCGTCGTCGGGATGGTCGTTGTCCAACAGGCCGGCGCAGGTTTCGATGAGCATACCCGACGGATTGCCGTTGATGAAGGTGGGCAAACGGAATTGCCGGGTCAGGATGACCGAGTTGGTTTGCGGGTTATGCAGCAAAATGGTTGCGCCGTTTCCCCGGTCGTAAGCTTCCCGTTGCTGCGTTATCCACTGCCCGTTCCGGTTGAGGTAGTTGAACGTATAACGCCTTAGTACGTACCAGTTGTCGGAAAGCAGTTTCTCCTCCGTTATTCGCACGCGTTCCTGAGTCATTTTGTCTAATTTAGTTTTGTTTATTTTTGTTTAATATTGTTCATTTTTGAACAAATGAAATCATTCGTCGTGAACTTTCAAAACCGGAAGCGTTTTATTTTACAAACGGTCGAAGAGCGCGGCTCGGCGGACGTCCGCGAACTAGCCGATTTGCTGCAAACGTCGGAGATGACCGTTCGGCGTGATTTGTTGCAGTTGGCCGCTTCCGGACTGCTCTATCGCACGCGGGGCGGGGCGATGAAAGTGAGCTTAGCGACGGACAATTTTCAGTTTGCCAACAAAACCGCCGTCAATGCCGAACGCAAGGATTACCTCTGCCAGTTGGCCGCCCGCGAGATTCAGGAGGGTGAAGTGGTTTTCTTGGATTGCGGCAGTACGGTGTTTCGCCTTTGCCCATTCATCAAAAATAAACGCATCACGGTCGTAACGAACTCGCTGCCAATCGTGGCGGAATTGATGGCGTCGGCAGTGTCGGTCAATCTGGCCGGGGGCGAGGTGGACAAGGAGCGGCGGGCAATTCACGGGCGGATCGCGGAGGAGCACATTGCCCGCTACCGCGCCCACCGGGCGTTTATCGGCGCGGACGGCATTTCGCTGCGAAATGGCCTGAGCGCGAACAGCGAAAAAGAGGCCAGCACGGCCGTCGCCATGGCCAGGCAGGCGCAGAAAACGTACCTGCTCTGCGACTCGTCGAAATTAGAAACCGATAAGTACTTCCATTTTGCGCCCCTGAGCCTGTTCGACGTGCTCATTACCGACAAGGAGGCCCGGCCAGAGATGGTGGTGGCTTATCGGCAGGCGGGCGTTACGTTGATCAATTGAGTCGGGTTGTGAATAATCAGGCTCCAGCCACTTGCCTACCAAACACCCACTCTTTCCACTACTTCTTGAGCCGGTCCAGTTCGTGTTGCAGATCGGTCACCAGGGCCGCGAGGCGATCCAGCGAAATCCCGGGTTCGGGCATCTGCGTGCCGACGAAGGCCTTCGCCTCCCACACTTCCAGCACCTCCTTGACCGACACCTCGAAGCTGGACAGGTGGGTATTGTCCGAACTCAGCAACAACACTCCTTTGATCTTGACTTGATTGTACACGCGGCGGTAGAAGATGCCCTTCTGGGGAAGTACCACCAGGTAGTGGTGACCGTCCTGAAGGTCGTACCAGTTGCGGACCAGGGACCCGATGACGACGGCACCGGGAAAGGCAAAGTCATCGCCCGTTTCAAAGGCGCGGTAGTGGCCCGCGGGCAACCAGGGAAGGGTCAACGTCGGCAGCCGGCGCAAGTAATCGGGATGGGGGTGGTGGAGTAGGTACTCATTGGTTTGGTGACGCCGTACCAACTCGATGCACGTTCCGTTGGCCACCGGGCTTTGAACGGGCGGAGACCCGTCCGGCGCGACGGGCGGGTGGTTGGAGAAACGCTCCGGACTGCCCTCCGGCTGGTAGGCTGGGTTGGGCACGGGAGGCCGGGGCGTTGGCGGAGTGCCGCCCACCGTTGCGGGAAGCGGAGTGCCGCCCAGCGGATTGCCGCCCAGTTGCGCGGGGGTTTCGGGCTGGGAAAGCGCCGGCCCGGCCGCCAGGGGTGTCACCCGGTTGGGAACAATGCGTTGAGCCACCAGCCGGATTTCGCCGTCACGCCCGTTGGATGAGCCGGATTCCTGGTAGTATTTTTCGAGGATGGAAGCGAGCGGCTTGGGCGACTTGGTTCCCCGAGCGGAAGGTTCTTCCGCGGGTGTCAACAACTGAGGCGAGGGTTGCGGCAGGGGTACGCTCTGGGTTTCCCTCAACTTGCGGATGTCGTTCTTGAGCAGGTTGTCGACCGAGGTCCCAAAAATTTTGGCAATGTTCATCAGGTTGCTCAGGTTCGGATTCGCCCTTGCCTCCTCATAAGCACCTAACAATGAACGCTTTATGCCAATCCGACGGGCAAACTGTTCCTGCGTCAGCCCGTTTACCCGCCTCAGGTACTTGATGTTTTCGCTTACCGTGCTCATCCTTCCCGCGAAAATGACAAAATCAGTAGCTAAAGTAAGCAAAAAGCGGAAGTGCGGGCCAGCAACGAAAAAAAATCGGGCAGCGGCCGTCCCGTTCGGCGGAAAGTCGGGGTTGGTCTAAGCGCCCGCCACCGGGACGGTGAAGCGGAACGTGGTTCCCTGGCCTTCGGTACTTTCCACCCGGAGAATGCCGCCGTTTTTCTCCACGAATTCCTTGCAAAGAATCAGTCCCAGTCCATTGCCCTTTTCCGCGTTGGTTCCCGAGGTAGTGTGGTAAGTATCCAGCCGGAACAGATGCTCCAGCGTGGACGGGCTCATGCCGATGCCGCTGTCACGCACGCTCACTTCCACGTAACCGTCCTGGTCGGATGCCCCCACGACTACGCTCCCACCCGAGGGAGTGAATTTGATGGCGTTGGATATCAGGTTGCGAAGCACCAAATTAAGCATGTTCTGGTCGGCGTATACCGGTAGGGTTCCGTTGGGATCGGCTTGCAGGCGAATGTCTTTCTTTTGCGCGGCGACGTGCATCAGGTTGAGGTTGCCCGCCACGATTTCGCTCAGGTTCAGCGGCTGGGGAGCGTATTCAATGGTGCCGGTTTGCGAACGCGACCACAACAGGAGGTTGTCCAGCAGGTCGAGCAGGTTCTTCACCGACTTGTTGGTGTCTTTGGCAAAAGCCTTCAGTTCTTCCGGGGAAAAGGCGTCTACCTGGATGTCGAGTATCTGGAGAAAACCAGTCAGCGAGTTGAGCGGACCTTTCAGGTCGTGCGAGATGATGGAGAAAAACTTGTCTTTGGTCGCGTTGGTTTGCAGCAGGTGTTGCTCCGATTTCTCCAGCCTTTCGTTGGTAGCCCGCAGCGCCTCGTTTTGGTGCTGAATGGTCTGGTTGGTCATCAGGAGCCGGTTCACCCGTTGCCGGCCGTAGTGGCGTTGGGAGAGGAAGACCACCAGTCCCGCGGCGATCGCCAATCCGGCGGTCAGGAAATAATTGATCCGTCCGCTTTTCTTCAAGGCAGCTTCCTGGTCCCGGATGCTTTGAAGAAGGACGGCATTTTCCTGCTTCAGCCGGTCGGCCGATGGCTTTCCCCGTTTTTCGTACCGTGTCCTGCCGTTGCCGCCCGGTGGTAAATCCAACCGATTCCCGGCGAAGGCGTTGCCGGCGACGCGGCCCGACGGAATGCCGCCCGGGTAATCCAACGCGGGAGTGGCCGGTAAACCGTTGGTCCGCCCGTCCGCGGCGATTCCGGGCGTTATGGGTCGGGTAAAGAGCAAAGCGAGGATCAGCAACGCAGCAGGGTTCGTAGGCACTTGCTTATTTCGGTGAAGGGGTGTACAAACAAACGCATCTCGAAAACGGGTAAGTAATTGAAAATTTCTTACTTATGAAAGCTTTTCGTAGACAACCGTTAATGGCCAAACCGCCGAAAAGGTAAGTACGCGTGGATCGGCTTCGGGTAGATACGTACGCCGCCCTTTCCGGCATCCGTATACGCCAAACGCTACGCCCAAGCTACTCCCTTGCGAAGCCAATTCAGCGTGGCGCGTTCGCGGCTACCCGGTTCCGGCCGGTGGTCGTACTCCCACTGGGCGTGCGGTGGCAGGCTCATCAGGATGGATTCGGTGCGTCCGTCGGTGTCGAGGCCGAACTTGGTACCCCGGTCCCAGACCAGGTTAAATTCCACGTAGCGGCCCCGGCGCAGGCTCTGCCACTGTTTTTCGGGCTCTCCGAAGGCCAATCCGGCATTCTTGCGCATCAGGTGGGTGTAGAGGGGAGCCAGGCAGTCGCCCACGTCCCGCACGAACGCGAAGATTTCCTCGGCCGAAGTCGACGCGTCGGGAGCGAGGTGGTCGAAGAAGATGCCTCCGATGCCCCGCGTCTCCTGGCGGTGCTTGAGGTAGAAATAGTCGTCGGCCCAGGCTTTGAACCGGGAATAGTACGCGGGGTGGTGCCGGTCGCAGACCGCCCGGAGCCGGCCGTGAAAGTACCGCGCGTCTTCCTCGTCCACGTAGTGTGGCGTGAGGTCGATGCCACCACCGAACCAGCGCACCCCGGTGCTCATCTCGAAGTAGCGCACGTTCATGTGAATGATCGGCACCATCGGGTTGTACGGGTGCAGCACGATCGAAACCCCGGTGGCGTAAAAGTCGGGGCCGGGCCGGGGCGCGTCGGCGAGGGTGGCACCCTCCGGTCGGAGACCCGGTTGGGAACCCATCCCGAGCTCCGGTTGCAAGTGACCGAGCAGTTGAGCGGGAGTCTCACCGTGCACGGCCGAAAAGTTTACCCCGCCTTTCTCGAGGATATTTCCCCGTCGGATAACGCGGGCGAGGCCCCCTCCCCCACCCGGCCGTTCCCAGGCATCCCGTTCAAAACGCCCTTTCCCGTCTGCCCCTTCCAACGCGGCGCAAATCCGATCCTGCAACCCCCGAAACCAATCCGTGATGTATTCCTTGTCCATGGCGGTGTTTGCTGACGAAAGTGGGGTTTTTTGGGCCGAATCGTTTGGCGTGGCCGTACCGGTTGCGGCGAAAGGGAATGCCTGGTGTCCGTGGGAGCCCCGCCGGAAAAGCCGGGGAGCGCCTGGCGACCCTTGCTCAACGCCGGGGTAATCGCTATCGCGAGCAGGGCTGATTCCCGCGGGAAGATAGTCGAGGAAAGCGCAGTGTTCAACCCCGCGGTAAGCCCGTAGCCCGCGACAATCAATACTGCTTGCTTACCTGGCCAACTGATTGCCAATGCTTTGCGTTACTTGCAGCTTACGTCATTGCGATGCAACCCGGCTTCGGGGAATTGTTTGCCACCGACGGACCGCATCCCACCACGGTAGCGGGCGGCATCAAGCAGGGGCTGCCCCTTCAATTGCCGCAGTGTTCTCGCCAATCGGCCGGCTTTCACTCCTCCCTTGCATCTTGAACGTTGATTTTTAAATTATTCAACCCGCTAAATCGTGATTCGGATGGGGTCGCCCAGACGGGGTCGCCCAGACGCTATTTCACCTCAAACACCTCGTCCTTAAGTCCCTTATTGATCTCAATGGATTGAACTTCCAACTGCATGCCCATGCTGGAAGAGATTTTGTGGGGAAACTTCACCCCGTTCACTTCCCGGTAGTCGCCGTAATCGGTGGTTTGGGTCACGGCGCCCTGTGGCGAATCGGTGGAAGTTACTTGTCTCACTTTCAAGCCAGTAGCCGAATCAAAATAGTCAATAACCTTATCGCCGCCGGGCATGGTCAGTTCCAGTTTGTAGGCATCGCCCCCACCCAGCTTCTCCACTCCGGCCAGACTGCGCTTCACGCCCAGTTGGTCGTAGTACAATTCAGCAAAAAGCGTGCTCTGCACCTTGGCGGCCTCCAGGGTTTTATCCTGCAGCTCCTGTCGGTTGCCCATCTGCGACATGGCCGCTTTGGTGCCGTTGGAGGTCATGTTGAACGCTTCACTGCCCTGCATTGAAATCGCCATCCGGTACTTGTTGGGCACTTTCTGCTGCTGCACCGCCGTCAGTTCCATGCCCTGGATGCTGGCGGTCATGTTTCGGGTTACGTCCTGCACCTTGGCCAGGTTCTCCTTGCCGCCGATGGCCTTCACGTAGGCATCAATCACTTGGTCGGCCGTCAGGCCCGCCGGCGTGGCCTTCTTGGCTTCCGGTTTGATCTGGTTGCCTTCCGCGTCGTAGTAGTCGATCGGACCGAAGGGCTTGAGCTGGTCGGCGATCTCCGAACCGTTGCCCACCACCGTGATGGTGGCGTTGGCGGGCCGAACGTATTTTTTGGCGACGGCCTGCACGTCCGCGGCCGTCACGGCCGACACCTGCCGGAGGTAGTTCTTGTAATAATCGGCGGGCAACTGGTAGCGGGCCGTGTTGATGGCGAAGCTGGCCACGGTTTGTGGACTCTCCAGCGAGCGCACGAAGGAACCCGTTACGCTCGCCTTGGACTTCTTGAGTTCTTCCGCACTGACCGGTTCCGTGCGGATCCGGCGAAGTTCGCTCAGGAATTCCACCACGGCACTGTCGGTGACGGCGTTGCGAACGCTGGCGCTGGCCGAAAACTCGCCCACCAGCCGGTCGGAGGCAAGCGAGGAATAAGCGCCGTAGGTCAGCCCGCGTTTTTCGCGCAGGTTGTTGAAGAGCCTCCCCCCTTGTCCACCCAGGATATCGTTGGCAATGCGGGTTTTGATCACGTCCGGCGCACCCGGCCGGAGGTTGATGGAGTGGGAAACGCTGACGACCGACTGCACCGAACTGGCGCGATCCACCAGGGCCACCCGGGTTTTGGCGGGCTGGGCCGCCAGGGTGTATTTGCTTTTCGGCACGCTTCCCCGCTGCCAGGCGCCGAAGTATTTCTCCACCGCGGTCCGGGCCTCCGCCAGGGTAATGTCGCCCACAATGGCCAGGTAGGCGATGTTGGGTTTGTAGTAGGTGGCGTAAAAGGACTTGACCTGATCGAGGGTCACCTTTTCCACGGTCTGCTCGGTGGTTGGTTCTCCGTAGGGATGGTTCGGTCCGTACAACACGATGTTGTTCACCAGGCTGGCCACCGCTTCGGGTTCGTCCTTCTGGGCCGCCAAACCGGATTTGGTTTCCTTCTTGATGCGGTCCAGTTCCGACTGGGGAAAGGCGGGGTTCAGCACCACGTCAGCCATGAGTTGCAGCAGCTTGTCCTGGTGTTTTTTGAGGGAAACCCCGTACACGCCCGTCGCCGACGTGGAGAGGGAAGCCCCGATGAAGTCAATTTCCTCGTCGAGTTGGGCTTTGGTGCGGGTCGCGGTGCCGCTCCGGAGCATCTGGCCGGCAATGTCCACGTAGCCGGCGTATTCTTTTTCGAGGATGGGGTCGTAGTCCAGCACCAGGTTAAACGCCACGCGGGGCAGCTTCCGGTTGGTGACCACGAACACCCGCATTCCGTTACCAAGCCGGAGTGAATCGTAGGTCCCGATCTGAATCACGGGGGCCGGACCGGGACCGGGAATCTTCGAGCGGTCCAACGAACCGGAGGATTGGGAAAAAACGGCCAGGCTGTTCAGCCACAGCACCAGAAAGAGGGTAGGCGGGAAGGCTTTTTTCATCGGGTTTATGAGTAGATGCGTTTATACCTACGCGGGCAGGTTGATCATTGGTAACCGATCATTGTCCGTCCGTCATTTCTTTTTCTTCTTGCCACCGGCGGGTTGCCCGGCGGGAGCCGGGGTGGGTTGGGCGGGCGGCGCGGCTTCGGTCTTCACCGCTTCCTTGGCTTCGGGCGCGGGCTTGGCCGACTGGGGCAGGTAATACAGCACCACGCGGTTGGACTTGGTCAGGTACTGTTTGGCCACGCGCTGAATGTCTTCGCGGGTCACCTTGTTGTAGCGCTCCAGTTCCGTGTTGATCAGGTCCGCATCGCCGAAGTACATCTCATAGTTGGCCAGGCTTTCGGCCACGCCCGCCACGGTTGAATTGCGGTTGACGAAGTCGTTCTCGTTCTGGTTTTTCAGCTTCTGGAACTCCGTCTCGCCAATCAGTTCGTTCTGCACCTTGGCTACCTCCGCGTCCAGGGCGGCCTCCACATCTTCCGGCTTCACCCCCATGTTGGCAATGGCGTAGGTGATGAACAAGCCGGGGGCTTCGAGGGCGAAGGGGAAAGCCGCCGCGACCACTACTTTCTGTTGCTTGTCCTTGATTTCTTTGTTGAACCGGGAACTCTGTCCGTCCGCCAGCAGCGTGGTGAGCATGTTCAGTGCGTAGTAGTCCCCGGTGCCCTGCGCCGGAATGTGGTACGCCTGGATGACGCCGGGCAGGGTGACGTTGTCATAAATATTGTCGCGCACTTCGGCGGTTTGCTCCGGCTCGGTTACGTCGGGGCGGTAGATCGCCTTGGTGCCCTTCGGAATATCGGAGAAGTACTTGGCAATCAGCTTTTGGGTATCTTCGATCCTGATGTCACCCGCGATGGAGAGAATGGCGTTGTTGGGTACGTAAAATTCCTTGTAGAAGGCAACGAACTCCGCCAGGGTAGCGGCGTTGAGGTGTTCCATCGAGCCGATGGTCGGCCAACGGTAAGGATGCACCCGGTAGGCCCGCTTCACGGTTTCGCTCAGGATGGAGCCGTAGGGTTGGTTGTCGATCCGCTGCCGCTTCTCTTCCTTCACCACCTCGCGCTGGGTGTCCACGCCCGCCTGGTCGATTTTGGCGTGCAGCATCCGCTCCGATTCCATCCACAGGCCCAGTTCCAGTTGGTTAGAAGGAAAGACCTGGTAGTAGAACGTCCGGTCGTTGGACGTGTTGGCGTTGTTGAGGCCGCCCGCGCCCTTGTTCAACCGGTCGAAGTCGCCCCGCTTCATGTATTCCGAGCCTTCAAACAACAGGTGCTCAAAGAAGTGGGCAAAGCCCGTGCGCTCCGGGTTCTCGTTTTTCGATCCCACGTGGTACATCACCGTTACGGCCACGATGGGCGTCGAATTGTCCTGGTGCAAAATGACCTTCAAGCCATTGGGCAAGTCGTATTCGGTAAATTGAATCCGATTGGCCTGGGCCGGGGAAACGGTTTGCAGTCCCAGCAACAGCATTCCCGTCAACAAGCATTTTTTCATGGAGTAAAAACAATTTTGGTAGGTCTATTTTTTGATCAACGACGAATCTGCCGCCGGCAACCGCTCCGGTGAGTCTGGTTTTTCAAAACTAAGCAGTTTTTCCGGTTTCCCCGCCAGATCGGGGTTTAGAAGGGCTAAAAGGGTTGGCAGAGCCAGCAGGGTTGGAGATTGCCGGTTGAAAACAGCAGTAGTATGCTGTACTTGCCGGGTAACCCCAGGCAGCTTGGTCCACGCCGGTGCCATGCATCGACGCTACTCATCCACTTTCTTCACCGGTATCCCGCCGCCTGGAGGTGGAAGAGTTCGGCGTACCGACCGTCCTGTACCAGCAGTTCCTCGTGGCTGCCGATTTCCACCAGTTCCCCCTTTTCCAGCACCAGAATCCGGTCGGCCATTCGCACGGTGGAGAAGCGGTGCGAAATCAACACGGCGGACTTGCCCTGGGTGAGTTCGGCGAAACGCTGGAACACTTCGTACTCGGCGCGGGCGTCGAGCGCGGCAGTGGGTTCGTCGAGAATCAGCACCTGCGCGTCGCGCATGTAGGCCCGGGCCAGGGCCACCTTCTGCCATTCCCCGCCCGACAGTTCGGTTCCCTTGTTGAACCGGCGGCCCAGCATCTGGTCGTAGCCGTTGGTCAGCTTGTCGGCCACCGTATCGGCCAGGCTCTGACGCGCCGCGTCCACAATGAGCGGACGGTTTTCTTTTTGGTCGATGCGGCCCACGGCAATGTTCTGGGCAATGGTCATCTGGTAGCGCAGGTAATCCTGAAAAATCACGCCGGTCTGGCGGCGCAGTTCCGTCAGGTCGTACTCGCGCAGGTCGTGGCCGTCGAGCAGGATGCGGCCCTCGGTGGGGTCGTAGAGCCGGGCCAACAGCTTGACCAGCGTGGTTTTTCCCGCGCCGTTCTCGCCCACCAGCGCCAGTTTCTCACCCGCGTGCAGGGTGAAGCTCAGGTGCCGGTTGGCCCACCGCTCGGAATTGAGGTATTTGAAGCCCACGTCTTCGAAGGTAAAACCCTCCCGGATGGGACTCGGGAAAGGCCGGGGCTGCGACGGCGTTACAATGCGGGGCTGAATGTCGAAGAAATCGAACAGGTCGCGCAGGTAGATTGCCCCCTGCGACACACTCGTAAACCGCAGCAAGATGCCTTCCAGCAAGCCGCGCAGTTGGCGGAACGATCCCGCCAGGAACGTAAGGTCGCCGATGGTCAGGCTGCCGGTTACGGCCCGCGCGATGATGTAGGCGTAGGCCCCGTAGTAGCCCGCGCTGCCCAACCCGGCGAACACCGTGCCCCAGGCCGCCCGCTTGGTGGATAGCCGCCGGTTGGCGGTGTAGAATTGCCCGGACAGTTCGCGGTACCGGTCGGTGAGGAAGCCCGACAGCCCGAAGATCTTTACCTCCTTGGCCGTTTCGTCGCTGGCCCCGATGTAGCGCAGGTAATCCAGTTCGCGGCGTTCGGGCGTCCAGCCGCGCACCAGCGAATAGCTCTGGTCGTTGAAGTACGATTCGCCCAAAAAAGCCGGCACCACCGCCACCAACAACAGCCCGATCAGCCACGGGTTGAACGCGATCAGTCCGCCCGCCAGGAAAACCATGGTCACGGTGTCCTGGGCCTGACCGAGCACCTGCGAGAGGAGCACCGTGCGGCCGATGGTCTGCTGACGGGCGCGTTCGAGTTTGTCGTAGAAGGTGGAGTCCTCGAATTGGTCGAGGTCGAGGGTGGCCGCGTGCTCCATCAGCCGCACGGAGATGCGGTTGGCAAACAAGTCGCCCAGCAGGCTGTCGAGCAGGGTGATGGCGCGGCTCAGCCCGTCGGAGAGCATCGCCAGCCCGAACTCCGCCGCCACCAGTTGCCACAAGTAGTCGGGGGACGGATCACCGCCCGGCGGAAAGCCGCCCAAGCGGATGATCTCGTCGATGATCAGCTTGCCCACGTAGAGGATGGTGAGCGGCAAGGCCGCCCGAACGAGGCGGAGCAACGCGTTGGCGGTCGTCATGGCCGGGCTGGTTTCCCAGACGAGGCGAAAAAAGGCGGGCAGGTTCCGGAAAGCGGCCAGCCGCTCCTTGAACGTAAGCGGGGGCTGACCCGGATCGGCGGGGGGTTTCTTGCCGAACAAGCGGGACCAGAAGGAGGCCATCGGTTACGGATTGATGAAAACGTGTCGTTCTAGAATCAATCCAACGGGTAGATAGTTCAAAAAAAGGGCTGGGTTTGGTTGCCGGCCACGTCGGCCGCTACGCCGACGGGTTTTGGACGGAGATACGTTGTTAGGCGAAGTTTTATTTGTTTTCGGCCAGTTGCCTTTGAACGTCAACTACAAAATTCACGGATACGGTGTTATCTTCCGCTATTTCTTCCACCGTCAATTTCCCCCTTAAAATCGCTTTCTTGACCGCCTCAGTTCTCACTTGATCCATCTTCTTCTGCTCGTTCTTGACGGCCAGCGCGTTAGCCGAAAGCGTCATCTCGTAGTCGAGCAATTCTTCGGCCGTCATGGACCGTTTGTCCAACTCGTTGATGGCCAGTTGCAGCCATTCCTCGGTCCAGAACTGGGGGTATTGACCCGGATCGGTCACCGTGTGCAGGGTCTTCATCGTGTAGAGGAGTTTGTCCAGATCAGTTTGAACTTCGGCTACTGGCTTGCCAAATTTAGCCAATTCCACCGTGATAAACGTCATCTGTCGGTCAACCAGTTCACCTTGCTCATCGCGCAGGTTGGCCAGCGTGTGGTAGTTGGCCGTCGGCAGGAGGCTCTTCTCCAAGAAGGCGATGCAGTAGATGCCGGGCAGATTGGCGTAATCGAACCGGCCCCGTTCCACCAGTGTGTTGAACTTGTGCAAGGCGTAAAACCGCAGGGGCGGCCCCGTTCATGCGTTGGAGGAAGTGGGGGGCGTGGCCCAACTGCATCTCGACGATGAAATGGTTGCCATTCTCATCGGTGCAAGCCAGGTCAAAGATGCCACTCCGGCTGTCGAGGGTGAGGGCCTCGAAGGCGTTCTTCTCCAGGTGCACTTCTTGGATGGGTACCTCCGACTTGATGAGCGCCTTCAGGGCAGTGCGCAGGAACGGGCTATTGGCTTCGTTGCCAAAGGTGGCCTTGAAACCGTAGTCGGAGATGAGGGGGATGAACGGGCTTTGCTCCATCGGGCAAAGCTGAGGAAACGATTGATCCGATCTAGGTCAACTATGGTAAGGACGCTTCTCACGATCGGCGGCATAACTGAGGCATGCCAGAACGTCTTCTTGCGTCAGGTAGGGAAAATCACCGAGCACTTCCTATTGAGTCATGCCCGAAGCCAGGTATTCGAGAACCTCGTAAACCGTGATCCGCATTCCTCGGATGCAAGGCTTGCCGCCGCGCTTGCCGGGTTCAATAGTAATGATGCTCTGATCGTTCATTGTCAAACTGATAGGCGTTAAACTTTCTGGTACGGGATGATTGCATTGGACAGCATCGGGAAATGCTTGCCATTCAGCGTCACTAACCTTGCCCGATGAATTTCCGCAGTTGCCGCGATAAGTGCATCCGCCAAGCCCACGTTATGACTCTTCAGGTAATCTCGTCGATACAAACCGCCATTGACGGCAATCTCCCGGTCAACCGCAACAATCCCGAAAGCACGGGTGAACTCATCCAATTTCTTTCGCTCGGCTCCATCTCGAATACCTGCGTAAAGCTCCGCAACCGTAATCACAGAAATCAGAAGCGACTCACTCCGGCTCTCCAGGTAGGATACTGCTTCCGCTTTGCCGCGCAGGTAGTCGATCAACACATCGGTGTCGATGAGCAGACTTTCAGCCATGTCCCTCAGGATTGGAATCTATCCCATTCGCGTCGCAGGTCTTCAAAAGCAGGCCCATCGCTGCGATCTTTCCAAATGCCCTTGGCCTTCCGCATAAGAACCTGCCTGCTTTCGATTTGAAACTCATCGATGAGGCGGCCGACCGCTTCCCGAATTAAAGCGCCCTCCGTTTTACCCGTTCGTCGGGAGATTTCCTGGAGCACGGAGCGTTCCTGGTCGGTTAAGTTGAATTCTGTTTTCATAATTGCAAATTCTTTTACTCACCCAATGTATACGCGCTTGCGATTTCAAACAGGGTTCGGAAGAGGAAGAAACCGAATAACCGAGTTGACCGGGTGCAAATAAGTCCACTGATTGAAACATACAATTTTAATCTTATGACGAGCAACCAAGTTTTATGCCTGATGACTAGGCCACGTATTGCCTCAATAATAATCAAAAACAACGGATAAGGCCGCGCCCACCAGACGCTTGGTTCTCCCGTTCTAATAACCCCGGGAGCTGAGTCGCAGGCCCTCCCTTTGATAATCGCGGTAGTTCACGTTGTACCTGGTGGCCGCCGAACTCAAGCGGAGGCCTTCCTTCTGGTGCCGGTAATACCGGACGTTGGCTTTGGCCTGGCGGTTGGATACCCCGTAGAATGGGGAGTAACCCGGTCGTTGACAGGACGCGAAAAGAAGAACGAAAATGGTGGCGGGCAGCAGGAATCGGAAGTTTCGCATAGCGGTTGGATTTAAAGAATTGGTAATGGGTAGCCAAACAATCGCTGTGCCAGAAAAAAAGTGGGCAGTACGCCCCGGCAGTCGATAGCTAGACCAAATCTTGTATCTTGCCCCGCAGAAACCCGACTCCTTTGGTGATGAAAAACCGAGCCTCCTTGTTGTTCCTGCTTCTCCTCTCCGCCACCCTGCTGCCGACGGCCCGCGCCCAAACCTCCCCGAAAGCCGGTTCGCTTGCCGACGTTGGTTTCATCGAGGGGCACTGGAAGGCAACCACCAAGGACAACCGCCTCGAGGCCGTCTGGTCGGCACCCGACGGGGATAACCTGGTGGGGTTCATTCGCATGATGAAAGACGGCAAGGCTACCCTCTACGAACTGTTTGCCTTTGAGCAAACCCCGCAGGGGCCGGTTGCGCTGGTGAAACACTTCAAACCGGGGTTGATTGGTCTGGAAGACAAGGAGAAACCCGACCGTTACACGTTCCTGGAGGCCAGCAAGGGGCGGGCCATCTTTGAAAAACAGGGCGAACCCCTGCGCGTGCTGTACGAAAAACGCGCCGACGACCAATTCGTTATCGCCCTCGGCAAATCGCAGGAAGGCAAGTGGGTATTCAAGGACTTGTTCGAATTCAGCCGGGTAAAGTGAGAAGCGGTTTAAGTTAATGATTGGAGAATGAAAACAACGGATTAACTTAAACCGCTTCTAAGGTTGGTCTCCTCATCCAATGCCGTGCCCGCTTCCCTGCCCATCCTGGAAATCCTGTCGGACGTCAAAAACGGGTTGGGTCAGCACAACACGCTCATTTTGCAGGCCCCGCCCGGGGCGGGCAAGAGTACTGTGCTGCCGCTGCGGCTGCTTGCCGAGACGTGGCTGGGCGGGCAGAAAATTCTGTTGCTGCAGCCGCGCCGACTGGCGGCCCGCGCCGTGGCGGCGCGGCTGGCC
>JACMKY010000350.1 GCA_014379925.1 Cytophagales bacterium
AATTCCATTGCGTGCGTAAGTGGTTGGGTGAGTGCTCAGTAGTTATTATTCAGTATTCAGTATTCAGTATTCAGTATTCAGTATTCAGTATTCAGTATCAAGTAGCTGATCGCAGAAAGTGCCGGGCCTGATCACTGAATGTTGTCCGCCGAATTTTTATTGCTAAACCATTGATTACTAATACTGGCTGCTGAATTCTAATTGCTAAAACAACACCCGCGCACCAGCCTAGTGCCGGTACGCGGGCGCGTTGGCTTGCTAAGACCGGGTGGCGAGCAGAAAGCAGATCACGACGCCAAACAAGGCCACGGCTTCAATCAGCGCGGCAATGATCAGCATGGCGGTCTGGATTCTTCCGGCGGCTTCCGGCTGACGGGCAATGCCCTCCATGGCACTGCCGCCAATCCGGCCGATGCCTACTCCGGCGCCTATCGCAACCAGACCAGCACCGATACCACCGCCCAGGTAGGCGAGGCCGTTGGCGTTCTCCAAAGCCTGTAACAACAAAGAAAGTAACATGGGTAATTGGGATTATATAGGTGAAACAAAGAACTCAAACGAAACGCGAACCAGCCCGCGGCGAGCGGACACGCGGGTTGGCTAACCCAGCGAGTGTTCCCGGTCATCCTCGGGATGGTGGTCTTCCACGACGGCGTTGCCGATGTACATGGCCGAGAAGAGCGTGAAGATGTACGCTTGCAGGGTAGCCACCAGCAACTCCACGAAGTTCATGAACAGACTGAAGACCACCACCAGGGGACTCACGTACAGGGACTCGAACAGGAAAATGATTCCCAGCAAACTCAGGATGATGATGTGACCCGCCGTAATGTTGGCAAACAACCGTACCATCAGCGAGAAAGGCTTGGTAAATACGCCAATGATCTCCACCGGTACCATAATCGGTAACAACGCCTTCGGCACGCCGGGCGTGGCAAAGATGTGCTGCCAGTAGTGCCGGTTGCCACTAAACTGCGTAACCAGGAAAGTTGCCAGGGCCAGCACGCCGGTGACGGCGATGTTGCCCGAAAGGTTGGCGCTGCCGGGCGTAAGACCGAGCAGGTTGTTGAACCAGATGAAGAAAAAGATGGTGAGCAGGTAGGGAAGGTACCGTTCGTATTTGGGTCCGATGTTGGCCTTGGCAATGTCGTCGCGCACGAACACGATGACGGGCTCGAACAACGACTGGATGCCGGAAGGGGCCTTGCCGCGGTTGCGCCGGTAAGCCGAAGCCACGCTGAAGAAGACGACGAACATCAGCACCACGCTCAGCAGCAACGACGCCACGTTTTTGGTGATGGAAAAATCGTACACCTGGCGGCCCGCTTCGGTGGGCACCACGTGCTCGTGTTCGTCGATCCGGTAGCCCTGGTAGGATTGTTCGGGATGCTCGGAGTCCCCGTAGAAGTTTTTGGAAGAAAAAACCTCCAGTCCCCGGTCCGCGGAATACAGAATGACGGGCAGGTGGATGCCGTACGCGTGGTGTCCGAGGTTAAAGAAGTGCCACATGTGCGCATCCGACACGTGGTGCATGATCATGCCACTGATGTCAAACTTACCGCCGGCCGGCTTCTCTTCCGCCAGGGATAATCGTGGAACAAGCAGGATAGTAAAGAAGAAAAACCAAATCGGGAGGCGACGCATGGGGCTAGCTGCTGGTTGAATTGCGCCGCAAGTTAGCCAATAACGCATAGATTTCAAACCCGGTATATCCCAGATACAACACAAAAAAGTTCGCCAGGAACCCGTAAAGCCCGGCCGTTTCCCGGAAAATGAACCCCGCCAGAAAGCCGATGCTCAGCATCAGCCGGCCCACTACGATCCCCAGGTAGTAAACGGTTTGGTTGCGGGCGGGCCGGCGGTCGACCCGCCGGATGATCTGGTGCACCACCAGGGAAAGGACAAACAGGAAGGTCAGAATGATCCAGGCTCCGGGATGAACGAGCGGGTCGGCCAGCCAGTCGGCCAGTCCCAGCGCGCCCGCCATTAGTAGGGTAAAAACGAGGAGCTGGGGCATTGAACATTGCGGGGAATTATGAATTACGAATCGGTGGGGCCGCCTAGGCTCGCCTACTCAGTTGGTAATTCATCTCACTGGCTTTCAGCTTTTTTCTTTCATCAGGTCCCGAATAATCAGCACCAGCGAACCGACGGTAAAGAGCAACGAAAGACCGATCGTGAAAGCGGGTGCTTTCAACGCAAGCCACCGGTCCAAACGGCTGCCCAGCCAAGCGCCCAGGGCGATGCTGGCAACCAACTGGAAAGCCATGCCCGAATACTTCAGGTACGGACTGGCACCTCCCCGCGGCGGCGAACCGTCAGACGGTTTGGGCGGGGGGTTGGATCGCGGGCTGGATGGGGGATTGTCTTTCGATTCTTCTTTCAACGTTTCCGTTCAGTTTTATTTCGTTGACGGCGCCCATCTTGCAACTGCCGTTGAAGGTAGCCCCCGACTCCACCACCAGTTTGCTGGTAACGATGTCGCCGTGGATGATTGAGGTGGCTTTCAGAATGAGCAAGTCCGCTACTTCCACTTTTCCTTTGATCTCACCGGCCAGCTCGGCATTTTGGGAGAGGACGTTGCCGTCGATCAGGGACGTGTCGCCCTGAAAAACCTTTCCCTTGTTCTTTACGTTGCCGACAATCTTGCCGTCGATGCGGAGGTTACCGGCCGTTTCAACGTTGCCTTCGATGGTCGTGCCTTTGGCGATGTGGCTGGTGGCGTCGGGTGCGTTAACCGGTGCACTTTCCCGGCCGTTGGTTTCTTTGTTGTTTCCAAACATGGCGAGTGTAGCGTTTAGGGTTCGAAGATACTGGTTTCTGTCGGTTTTCCCGGATTTTTTCTCCCGCGAATCCGGCGTGCCTACAAGGAGACGAATGCTTCCGGATTCACCGCCACCCCATTGTACCACAATTCGAAGTGCAGGTGCGGCCCGGTAGTGAGGGAGCCCGTATTGCCGATGATGGCAACGATGTCGCCCGCTTTCACGAATTCGCCCGGCTTTTTGAGCAGTACGGAATTGTGTTTGTAGACGGATACGAGGTTGCTCCGGTGTTGAATGGCCATGACGTATCCCGTGTCATCGGTAAAGGAAGCGAGGAGCACCGTGCCGTCGGCCACGCACTTGACGGGCTCGTCCTTCTTGGCGACCATGTCCACCCCGTAGTGCGCCTGCCGGGCGTTGTACCGTTCCGAGATGATGCCGCCGCGCAAAGGGTGGAAGAGGAAAATGTCCTGCAGGCGTTCTTTGCCGGGATTGCCGATCAGCACGGCCCCCCCGTTGCCGGTTGCTTCGAATTCCGCCCGAAGGGCGGCCCCGGCGTCCGAGATCCTGTCCACGGGTACCCTTTCCCGGGCGGGACTGGCCGGTGAAGCCATCTGGGGGAGGGTGTCGCCGGGCAGAATTTTTTTATTCTCTTTTATTACACCGTCCAGACTGTTCATAAAAACCTGTTTCTGGGCCAGCGCCTCCGACAAGGAATCCACGGTGAGGGAGAGTTCGTAGAGCCGCCGGTTGATTTCCTGCTCCTGGGTGACCGGGTTGAACCAACGGGCCAGCAGGGTGGAGGAGAGGTAAAAGCACCCGGAAAATAAAACGACCAACGAAAGCGTTGTGAAAACGACTACCTTTGCGTAGGTGAGGGGATAGCTGATTTTGTGGGCAAAATTCTCTTCATTCCGGATGGTGAGTACGTACCGGTTGGTCAGCCGTTGCGAAAGGGTTTTGCCGTCGTTGAATGCGGGGCGGATTGTGCGCAGCAGGGTCGGGATTTTTCTGAACATAGCGGATCACTTACACCCGGAAAGCCGACGGGTTCGCCCGGCGGGGCAGGCGGAATTGCTTGACAAAAATATACATTCTACTTTCATTCTTGCAACGCGCCCGGCCGTCTTCCGAGCCCGGTTGGGACCATGGTTTGTTTTAAGGAAGTAATTTTGAAGAACCGCAGTATTTCCTACATTGCCCGGGCCGCTTGCCTCGGCTGGCTGGGATTGGCCGCCTGTTCGCCGCACAGCGTGGGTCCGGTGGGCAAGGCGTACCACAACCTGGCCGCCCGGGACAATGCCTTTTTCCTGGCCCGTCTCCGGATGAAGGAGGCGGAGAAAACCCTCTTCGACGCCCGCCGCGAAGACTACAACCAGATCCTGCCCCTCTACGTCGCGGTGGATTCCGCCCGGACGGGTGCCGTTCGCACCGTGATGGACGACTGCATCAAGAAGGCCTCGATTGCCATCAAATGGCACGCCAACAGCAAGTGGGTGGATGATTGTTACGTGGTGATCGGCAAGGCCCGCTTTTACCTGATCGACTTTCCGAACGCCGTCGAAACGTTCAAGTACGTCAACCGGCCCGAATCGGCCAACGGGGCCAAATACGAAGCCCTGAATTGGCTCCTCTACACCTACACCGAGAAAGAGGAGTACGACAATGCCTTTGCGGTGGCCGACTACCTGCGCCGCCAGCCGCTCGACGAAAACAACAAACGGGATTTTTACTTCAACAAGGCGTACCTGCACCAGCGCAAACGGGAGTACAAGTACACGGCCGCCATCCTGGAACTGACGATGCCGCTGATGAAAAAGGGCGAGCACAAAGCCCGCACCCATTTCATTCTCGGCCAGATCCACCAGTCACTGGGCAAGCGCAAGGAAGCTTACCGGCACTACCGCGCCGCCCTGAAAAACCGCCCCAACTACGAACTTTCGTTCTACGCCCGCCTGAACCAGTTGCAGATGACCGACCTGGCCGACGGCAAAAACGTCAGGAAGGCCGGGGCCTACTTCCGAAAGCTGCTGAAGGACACCAAGAACGCCGATTACACGGACAAGATTTACTACGAGATGGCCTTGTTCGAACTGGAACAGAAGAACTACGAAAAAGCCATTGGTTACTTGCAACAATCGGTGCGCGCCCCCGGCAAGAACGCCGTGCAGAAGGCGTACTCGT
The DNA here is from genome assembly GCA_014379925.1 of Cytophagales bacterium. Taxonomy (GTDB): domain Bacteria; phylum Bacteroidota; class Bacteroidia; order Cytophagales; family ES-bin-26; genus ES-bin-26. The sequence goes on from JACMKY010000350.1 coordinate 4,950, forward strand.
ACCTCAAGCTGGCCTCGATCCACTACGATCCGCTGAAAAAATACTCCTTGGCCAAAAGCTACTACGACAGTACCATCACCGGTCTTCCCAAGGATTTTCCCGACTACCCGTCGGTAGCGCAGAAGCAGAAAATACTCGGTAAGTTCGTCGAGCAATTGAACGTGATCCAGACCGAAGACAGCCTGCAGCGCCTGGCGCGGATGGACACGGCCACCCTGACCACCTACCTTGACGGGGTGCTGGAACGCGAGGAGGCCCAACGGGCCGCCCAGGCCGCCGCGGAAAAGCGGCTGGCGCGATCGCAGCAGGCGGGGGCGGAACTGACCAATCCGTTCTTTCAACCAAATCCGGCCATCGGCGGCGGCACCCCCAACGCCGAGCGGTTTTACTTCTACAACACCGCCGCCGTGAGCGTGGGCAAAAGCGACTTCGCCCGTAAATGGGGCAACCGTCCGCTGGAAGACAACTGGCGGCGCTCCAAAAAAGAAGCGACCCCCAACTTTGTCGACGACACCCTGAACGCCGCCCCGCAACCCAACCAGCCCGTGTTGTCGCGCGAGGAAGAGCGGAAGGCCCGGAAGGCGGCTTTTCTGGGGAGCATTCCCTTCTCGGATTCGGCCCGGGCAGCGTCCGATCGGAGGCTGGAAAACGCCCACTACGAACTGGGCAAGATATACGACCTGCAGCTCGGTGAACCCGAAAACGCCATCCATACCTTCGATACCCTGCTGGCGCGCTTTCCCGATACCGAACACAAGCCGGAAGTGTATTATTTCCTGTACCTGATCTACGACGCCATGCAGGATGCCCGGCGGAACGAATACGAAGCGAAGTTGCTCAGTGAATACCCCACCTCTACGTTCGCCCGTTTGATCAAGAGTTCGGGCAACGCCGACGAGATGAACGAAAACGACAACCGCGCCAAGGAGGCTTACGCGCAGGCGTACGGACTGTACGAGACGGGCAATTACGCCGAAGCAGCGGCGGCCGTTGAGCAGGCCCGGTCCAGCTTTCCCAAGAGTGCGATCGAGGAAAAGTTTGCGTTGCTGCGGGTGTTTCTGGTGGGCAAGACCCAACCGCTGGCGGCCTACCAGAAAGCCCTGAACGATTTCGTGCAGGCGTATCCGGCCAGTCCGGCGCTGCCCCGCGTGCAGGAACTGCTGAGGGCCAGCGAAGCATTTTCAATGAATAAATGACACGACTCTAAAAATCAGACGCTTAACTATGAAAATCGAATCGGGCAAATACGCGGTAATCATCAAACGGCTGTGGATTGGCGCTGGGGCCGCGTTGGTCCTGTTCGTCTTCTTCGTGTTTGCCGTCAGCGTGAACCTGTTTTACCTTTTTGGCCAGATGCCCAGCCTCAAGCTGCTGGAAAATCCGAAGAGCGACCTGGCTTCGGAACTCTACACCGCCGATGGCAAGCTGATGGGCAAGTACTTTACCCAGAACCGCTCTCCCGTCGAATACGAGCAAATCTCTCCCAACGTGATCAAGGCCCTGCTGGCGGCCGAAGACGTCCGGTTCTACAAGCATTCGGGCGTGGATTTCAAGGCAACCCTCTCGCTGCCCTACTACATGCTGAAGGGAGACAGCAAGGGGGGCAGTACGATTTCGCAACAGCTGGCCAAAAACCTGTTCGCCATGCGGGGCGGATTTTACGCTGGTCCGCTCTACCGGGTTCCCGGTCTCCGCATCCTCATCATCAAGGCCAAGGAATGGATCACCGCCATCCACCTGGAGCGCAACTACGCCAAGGAAGAGATCGTTACCATGTACCTGAACACGGTGGAATTCGGCAGCAATGCGTTCGGAATCAAAGTGGCCGCCAAAACCTTCTTCGACAAGCTGCCCAGTGAACTGACGGTTACCGAAGGGGCTACGTTGGTGGGCATCGTCAACCTGCCCACCCGGTTCAACCCCGTGGCCCACCCCCAGGCTTCCAAAAACCGGCGCAACGTGGTGATGGCCCAGATGGTGAAATACGGCTACCTGCCCGAACGCGAGTTCGACCGGCTGAAAACCCAGGACATCGACGTGAGCCGGTACTCGGTCGAGAACCAGAACAAGGGCCTGGCTCCCTACCTGCGGACGGTCCTTCAGGATGTGCTGCTCCGGTGGGCCGATGCCAAGGGATACGACCTGTATTCGGACGGATTGAAGATCCACACCACGATTGATTCCCGGACGCAGCGGTATGCCGAAGAAACGGTGGCCACGCACATGAAAGACCAGCAGAATAAATTCTTTCAGCAGTGGGGCAGCAAGAATCCTTGGGTGGACAAAGACAAGCGGGAAATCAAGACCTACATCCAGCAAGCCGTCCGGCGGACGCCTCGCTACCGCGGCCTCAAGGAACGCTACGGCGACGATGAACAGGCCATCAACCGGGTGCTGAACGCCCCGGTGAAAATGCGCGTGTTTACCTGGAACACGCCTGCCCACGAGAAGGACACGACGATGAGTCCGGTGGATTCCGTCCGGTACTACAAACGCTTTCTCCAGACTGGCTTCTTGTCCATGGACCCGGCCACCGGCTGGGTGAAAGCCTGGGTGGGCGGCATCGACTACAAATATTTCAAGTACGATCACGTCCGGCAGGGGAGGCGGCAACCGGGCTCTACCTTCAAGCCCATTGTCTACGCCACGGCCATCGACAACGGCTTCAAGCCCTGCGATGAGGTGCTCAACATTCCCGTCACCCTCGACGGCGGCGATGGCAAGGCGTGGACACCCAATAATTTCGACAACAATTTCGATGGGGAAACCATGACGCTCCGGCAAGCACTGGGGCGTTCGGTGAATACCATCGCGGCTTACCTGATGGGCAAAGTGGGTCCCACCCGGGTGGTTGAAATGGCGAAGCGGCTCGGCATTACCAGTCCGCTCGACGCGGTGCCCTCCCTGGCCCTGGGTACGAGCGACGTAACGCTCTACGAAATGCTGGGCGCCTACAGCACCTTCGTCAACGGGGGCACCTATACCGAACCGTACTTCCTGACGCGCATCGAAGACAAGTACGGCAACGTGCTTCAGGAATTCCCGGTCCGGACCTACGAGGCGATCAGCGAGGAAACCGCTTACCTGATGGTGCACATGCTCCGGGGTTCGGTCCAGGAACGCGGCGGAACGTCGATGAAGCTACACAGTTACGCTTTCGGCAGGAAGACGGAGTTCGGGGGAAAAACCGGCACCACGCAGGATTACGCCGACGGCTGGTTCATTGGCATTACGCCCGGCCTGGTGTCGGGCCTGTGGGTGGGGGGCGACGAGCCGAGCATCCACTTCAAGAACAGCACCTACGGCCAGGGAGGCCG
>JACMKY010000351.1 GCA_014379925.1 Cytophagales bacterium
GTAAGGGAACCGATTAACTGAGTTTATGAGTTGATGAGTCAATGAGTTCAGCGTAGACAAGTTGACGAACTCAGCGTAAACGAGCACGAAACCGCTGGGCGGCACTCCGCGTCTTTCAACTCATCAACTCCCTTATTTATCAACCCATAAACGCCAACATGAGCAAGCACGGAAGGATACTGGTGGCCATGAGCGGCGGCATTGACAGTTCGCTGGCGGCGATCCTGTTGCACGAACAGGGTTACGAGGTGGTGGGCATGACCATGAAAACCTGGGATTACGCGGGGGTAGGCGGCTCCAAGAAGGAAACCGGGTGCTGTAGCCTCGATTCCATCAACGACGCGCGCAACGTGGCCGTGAGCCTGGGCTTTCCGCACTACATCCTCGACATCCGCGAGGAATTCGGCGATTACGTCATCAACCATTTCACGGGCGAATACCTGGAGGGACGCACCCCCAATCCCTGCGTGCTGTGCAATACGCACATCAAGTGGGATGCCCTGCTGCGCCGGGCCGACAAGCTCGGCTGTGAATTCATTGCCACCGGGCACTACGCCAACCTGCGCCAGGAAAACGGTCGCTCCGTCATTTCCAAGGGGTTGGACGAGAACAAGGACCAATCCTACGCGCTGTGGGGCATTTCGCAAGCCAGCCTCCGCCGCACCCAGTACCCCCTGGGCGGGCTCCGCAAAACCGAAATCCGGCAGATGGCCCGCGAGCGGGGCTTCCTGGACCTGGTAAACAAGTCCGAATCGTACGAGATCTGCTTCGTGCCCGACAACGATTACCGGGGCTTTCTCAAGCGGCGCGTGCCGGGCCTGGCCGCGCAGGTGGCGGGCGGGGAGTTCGTGCTGGAAGACGGCACGGTGGTGGGCCGGCACGAAGGCTATCCGTTCTACACCGTCGGGCAGCGCAAGGGCCTGGGTATCGCCCTGGGCCGGCCCGTTTTCGTAACCCAGATTCAGAAGGAAACCAACCGGGTGGTGCTGGGCGATTACCGGGACCTGGCGCGCGATGGCATGTGGGTGAGCAAGCTCAACCTGGTCAAGTACGCGGACCGGCTGGGCAAGCCGACCGAAACGGTGACCAAGGTACGCTACAAGGATGCCGGGACGCCCGCCACCATTGAACAGGACGGCGATCGGATGAAGGTGCGGTTCCACGAGGGCGTCAACGGCATCGCCCCCGGTCAGGCGGCCGTGTTCTACGAAGGCAATGATGTAATCGGCGGGGGCTGGATTACGGCCAGCTTCCGGCAAAACAACGACCTTTTCAATGATCAGTTATCGATGAGCAATGAGCAATGATCGCATGTAGTATCCATGGTTGATTATCGCTCATTCGCGTCCATAATTGATCATTGTGGTTCGACTCCACTCACCGTGACAATCGTTGATTGATCATTGACTGGCTGCCCCGCTTGATTGGGGTTTGGATAAAGTGTAAGTTACGTCCATGCGAACGGATGGAAATATAGTCCCGACAATGCGGGTGGAGTGTGCTTTCGGCGCCCACCCGCATTCCCGCCCCCGGGTAGGCTGGGCGATTACGGTACTGCTGGGCGGGCTGCTGGTTTCGGCGTGTTCCAAAGTGGCCGAACCGCTGCCCAATCCGCTGGGCTACGAGTATTTTCCCCTCGAAGCGGGACAGTTCACGATCTACGACCTCACCGACGTGACGTATTCCCTCGCCCAACCGCCCCTTACGCAACGGTACCAGATCAAGGAAGTGGTGCGGGATACGTTTACCAGCCTGGCGGGGCAGGCAAGCTACCGCATCGAGCGTTTCGCGCGCGTTCAGTCGGGCGACGCCTGGGAACTGGATTCGGTGTGGACGGCCCTGCGGACGACTACCCGGGCGGTGAAAACTGAGAACAACGTTTCGTTTGTCAAGGTCGTTTTTCCCCTGCGGGAAGGGCTGAAGTGGAACGGCAACGCGTTAAATGGACGGAGGGAAGACGGATACCAAATAAAGCAACTCGGCAAACGTTTCACTCTGGAGGGCGTTTCTTTCGACGAAACGCTCACCGTATACCAAGGCCTCGATACGACGGCCAGCCTGGTCGACCAGGACAAGCGGATCGAAGTGTACGCCCGAAACATCGGGTTGATTTACCAGGAGCGGGTGTTGGTAAACTTTTGCTACAACGACGAGCCTCCGGATGCTTGCCTGGGCCAAGGCCGCATCGACTACGGCACCAAACGAATTCAACGAATAATCGGGTATGGGAAAGAATAACGCCATCGGCAGTCACCGGCCACGAACCTTTTCAACCGGCCAGGGCCGGGGGCTCCTCCTGTTCCTGTTGGTCACGTTGGGGTCGGCCTCGTTGGTGGCCGCCCAACCCGCCCCTTCCGGCGGCAACAAATACCTGGTTCGCTTGAAAGACAAAGCCAACACCCCTTACTCACTCCACAATCCCTCCCGGTTCCTGACGCCCCGTTCCGTTCAACGACGGTTGAAGCAGGGCATTTTGCTGACGGAACGCGATTTGCCCGTCAATCCCGCCTACACCGACGCCATCCGCCAGGCGGGGGCCACCCTGCGGTACACCTCGCGCTGGCTCAACGCCGCGTTGGTGGAAGCCACGCCGGCCACGCTGGAAACGGTTCTCCGGCTGCCCTTCGTGGAGGGAGTGGAAGGAAAACAAGCCCTGGCCGCGGTTCGGTTGGCCCCGGGCGGACGGGTGTCCGGTGGCCAAAGCGTGGCCGGCCCGACCCGAAATGAGGTATCCGCTCCCCAATCGAAGCCGGTTCCGTTGCAATACGGTCCATCCATCGACCAGGTAGCCATGATCGGGGCCGACAAGATGCACGAACAAGGCTACCACGGCGAAGGAATGCTGGTCGCCGTGCTCGACGCCGGCTTTCGGAACGTGGACCAGAGCAGTCATTTCCGGCATCTTTTCACCAACAACCAGGTGGTGAGTACCTACGATTTCGTCCGCGGCGAACCGGGGGTGTACGAGGACGACGACCACGGAGCGCACGTGCTGGGCGCGATGGCGGGCTTCGAGGAGGGCAAGCTGGTGGGAACGGCTTACCAGGCCCGCTACATCCTGCTGCGGACGGAAGACGCTTCCTCGGAATCCCGGGTGGAAGAAGTCAACTGGCTGATGGCCGCCGAATACGCCGACAGCGCCGGGGTAGACGTGATCAACTCGTCGCTGGGTTACAACACCTTCGACGACCCCTCGCAAAACTACACCTACGCCGACCTGGACGGCGACAAAGCCCTCATTACCCGCGCGGCCGACTGGGCCGCCGCCGCGGGCATCCTGGTGGTCAACAGTGCCGGCAACGAAGGCGCCAACCGGTGGCAATACATCGCCGCCCCCGCCGACGGCGATTCGGTGCTCGCCGTGGCTTCGGTCGACCGGAACCAGGTCCGGGCCCCGTCCAGTTCCAAGGGCCCCTCCGCCGACCGCCGGGTGAAACCCGAACTGGCGGCGTTGGGCAGTGGCGCCGTGGTGGGGGTCTCGTCGACGGGCAACATCGTCACTTCGGGCGGTACTTCCTTCTCCGCCCCCGTGCTGGCGGGCATGGCGACGGGCTTCTGGCAGGCCCATCCGCAACTGACCAACATGCAGGTAA
>JACMKY010000352.1 GCA_014379925.1 Cytophagales bacterium
ATTTCCTTTTCTGGTGAAGGGATCGGCCTCGGCAAGGTTTCATATCGTCAACAAGACCGACCATCAGCTCCACACGCCCGAATCGCACCGGCACTCGCAGGTGCATTTTAAGGCTGATCAGCCGCTGACGTTGTTGGGTTTTTACTCGGAGCAGGCCCAGGGCATCTTTACCCATCACGACAGCCACCTTCACGTGCACCTCACCACGGATGACAACCAGCGGTCGGGACACGTGGAAGCGGTGGAGTTGAAGCCCGGAATGAGGTTGTTGCTACCGAAAAACTGAATCACCAACTGCTAAACCCAAATTATTTTTTGCCAAATAATTTGTTTGCTAATTTTAATCGTAATATTGCGATCAAAAGAAAGCATTATGGGACTCACCAAGACCGAAAACTTTACCGGGCGACAAAACCAGTTGGCCGCTTTTGCCAAGGCCCTCGGCCACCCGGCCCGGATCGCCATCGTGGAGTACTTATTGGCCCACAACTCTTGCATTTGTGGTGACCTGGTGGACGAGTTGCCCTTGTCGCAGTCCACGGTTTCCCAACACCTGAAGGAATTGAAGCAAGTGGGCATCCTCCGGGGAGATATCGAAGGGGTGAGCGTCTGCTACTGCATCGACGAGCAGGGATGGACCCAGGCCAGGGAAATGCTGACCGGTCTGCTGGCAACCCCAATCGGCAATGCGGAATGCCGCCCATCCACTTCCTGCTGTTAACCAAAGAACCGATGACGATCACTCAGCCAACCCTTGCCGTCGCCCAAGCATCCGACCGATCAGCGCTGATCCATCTGCTGGACGAGGCGAAGCTTCCCACCGACGACCTGCCTTTGGAACTACACGCCTTCCTGCTCTACCGGCTGGACGATCAGCTCGTCGGCTCGGTGGGACTCCAACAATGGAGTTCGCAGGCGCTGCTCCGTTCACTGGCGGTAAGGGCTTCATTCCAGGGAATGGGATTGGGCACCAGTTTGTACCAAGCCGCCGTACAATTGGCACGCCAACAGTCCATCGAGGAATTGTACCTGATCACCACCACCGCCGACGGCTTCTTCGCCCGGCAGGGATTCGAGCGGATAGACCGCGCCCTGGTGCCGGAGGCCATTCGGCAAACGGCTCAATTCGGCAGTCTCTGCCCCTCCACCGCCGTGGTGATGACCAAGCGCATCCGCGGGATGCCGCCCAGTTGAGATTTTTTTTATTCCTTATTATCGTAATAACACGTTTTACCGATAAATATAAGTCTAATCAATTAAGCACCCATAAACACCAACCCCATGAGAACTGCCGAAGAATTAAAGAACATCGTCAAGGAAACGTATTCGAAAATTGCCCTTCAAAGCAAGGAGCAGAACGAGACTTCCTGCTGCGGGGCAACGGATTGCTGCGCCGTTGACACGGACACGGCGATTATGGCCGAAGACTACGCCCGCCTGCCCGGTTACGTACCGGAGGCGGATCTGGGCCTGGGCTGTGGCCTGCCCACCGAATACGCCCGGATGAAGGAGGGGGACACCGTGCTGGATTTGGGATCGGGGGCGGGCAACGACTGCTTCGTGGCCCGTTCGGTGGTGGGGGAATCCGGCCGGGTGATCGGCGTGGACATGACTGAGACGATGGTGGACAAGGCCCGCCGCAACGCCCAGTCGCGGGGCTACCAGAACGTGGAGTTCCGGTTGGGTGAGATCGAGGACCTGCCCCTGGCAGCCAATCGGGTGGACGTGGTGGTGAGCAATTGCGTGCTCAACCTGGTGCCCGACAAGCAAAAGGCGTTCGAAGAGACTTACCGCGTGCTCAAGCCCCGGGGACACTTCATCATCTCCGACATCGTGGCGGTGGGCGAGTTGCCAGAGGGTCTGCAAAACGATGCCGAGCTGTACTCCGGCTGCGTATCGGGTGCCATTCAGCGGGAGGAATACCTGCGCATCATCGGGCAGGTCGGCTTTGTCAACGTTCAGGTGCAGAAGCAGCGCCGCATCACCCTGCCCGACGAGTTGCTGGCTAGGCACCTTTCGGGCGAGGAACTGCGGGCCTTCCAGACCGGTGGGGCCGCCTCCGGGATTTTCAGCGTAACGGTCTACGCCGAAAAGCCGGAGGCGGCCCCGCCCGACGTTTCCTGCTGCACCCCGGGTACGGGCTGCTGCTAGCGTCAGTGTTGAGAAATTCGGCCCGAAAACCAACCCTTCCCACCATTTCCACGACTTGCGATGGGGAAAGGTCTTTCCCCACACCGACGGGATTGACGGGGGCAATTAAAACTGCTCCTGTCAATCCTGGATACGGGGTACGTTGTTCAAGTGATTGCCAAAAGCGGTCCGGGCAGCAGGCGTCGGTTCCCAACGGCAAGGGCTGTATCGCGGCCGTCGGGAGTGGTGAACCACCCAATCCGAATCCGATGAAGGCAGCACTTGGCTTCCCGACTTGTTAATCTCCCTGCTAACCGTATCCGCCACCCCTAAGAACAGTCCAATGGAAACCTCCCTGGCCAACCCGCAATTGTACGGCCCCCTCCAACGCTACATCGATTCGGTCGCCGGCGAGTTCAACCAAATTCCCGAAGACCGCAGGAGGGCACTCAACAAACTCGCCTGGTACGTGCAAACGAAGGTGAAGGCCAACTCAATGGCCAGATTGACCTTCATTTGCACCCACAATTCCCGCCGCAGCCACCTGGCGCAGATCTGGGCCCAGACCGCCGCCCATTACTACGGCGTTCCCGGCGTGGAGACCTATTCGGGCGGCACCGAAGCCACCGCCTTCAACGCCCGGGCGGTGAAAGCGATGACCAAGGCCGGTTTCCGGATCGAACCGACGGGGGAGGAAAAGAACCCGGTGTACCTGGTGCGGTTCAACGACGAAACTGCCCCCGTGAAAGCTTTCTCCAAGATCTACGATGCCGTGGGCAACCCCCGGCAGGACTTCTGCGCGGTGATGACCTGCTCGCAAGCCGACCAGAACTGTCCCTTCATTCCGGGTGCTTCCCTGCGGGTGGCCATTCCCTACAACGACCCCAAAGACTTTGACGGCACCCCGCAGGAGGAAGCCCAGTACGAGGAGCGGACCCGCCAGATCGCCCGTGAAATCCTCTACGTCTTCAACCAGGTAACCAATGGTCATGAAAAGTGGTAACCATCGCTGTCTATTGGCAAGGATCCCCACCAATCAGATCATTGCGATGATCGACCACCGCGTCGGCGGCTCGGCCCTTAACCACGCTTGACTGCTTACCGAAACAGATTGGTAAGAGTTTGCTTGAGGAAAGTAGCTTCCGACGACACCGCGCGGGAACCTTCGAACAAGGCCACACTGGCCATCCACCGGTCGTAGAAACTGCGGTTGGCCGTGGGGTCAAGGAAGGATTTCACCTAAACTGCAGGAAAATATCGACCAGTAAAGTAGGAGTGACAGGGATGCTGGGGGCAGGAGCAGCCGGGCTACTCCTGCCCCCAGCGCCACCTTTAGCCAGCGGACGGGTCCAAGAAGCCCAAGACGGCTTCCAGCACCTGGGCCGGTTTTTCCTCGAACATGTAGTGCCCGCTGTCTAAGATGCCGACTACCTGGACGTTTTCGGCCACGTAGGGCAAGCTCATTTGCAGGTAGCTGAACGACACGTGGCTCCCGATGCCCAGCACCGGCATGGTAAGGGGCGCATACGTGTTGGCATCCGCGATGTCCTCGTCCATAGCCTGGTACCAGGCATTCGAGGCCCGGATGTTCTCGGGCTGGTTGTAGACGGCCGCGTACACGGCCCGGTCGAAGGCCGACATCCGGCTATCGTCCAGCATCACGTAGTGGAAGAGGTAATCCAGCAGGTACTGAAACCGCCCGGCCAGCAGCTGCTCGGGCAGTTCCTTCACCTGGTTGAAGGCCATCCACCAAGTGTAGGGCTGCTGCCCGTCCATTTTCTCGGTGAAGGCACCGGGGGCCGGCAGCAGGGGCATCTGCCGCATCCCTTCGCTGGGGTGCGCCCCGTCGGCCAGGATAAGTTTCTCCGTGGCTGCCGGGTGGTTGAACGCAAAGCTGGCGGCCACCATGCCGCCGATGTCGTGCCCCAAGAGCGACGCCTTCTCCAGGCCCAGGTGGCGCAGCAGTTCGTAGATGTCCCGGGCCATCGTCTTTTTGTCGTAGCCCGTCGCGGGCTTCTCCGAGCTGCCCATGCCGCGAATGTCGACGATGATGACCCGGTGGTGCCGGGCCAGCCCGGCGGCGATGGGGTGGTAGGAATACCACGTCTGCGGCCAGCCCGGCAGGCACACCAGGGCCGGGCCATTACCGCCTTCGACGTAGTGGAGCCGCACGCCGTTGACGGTGGCGTAGTGGTTGGTGAAGCCGGGCAGGTACTTGATGAGCTCTTCGTCGGAGTAGGCAGCCAGGGATTCTGAAGGAAGGGTTTGCATCTTTTTATGCGGTTAAGAGAGTGACGATGGTGGTCCAGGGTAAACGCTTCCAAACGGCTTCTTTGAC
>JACMKY010000353.1 GCA_014379925.1 Cytophagales bacterium
ACCTGCAATGCCTGCGTGCAGGAATGCCCGGTAAACATCGATCCGCTGTCCATCATCCTGCAATTGAGGCGGTATCAGATCATGGAAGAAGCCAAGGCACCTGGCTCCTGGAACGCGATGTTTGCCAACGTGGAGAACAACCTGGCCCCGTGGAAGTTTTCCCCGGCCGACCGCTTCAATTGGGCGGAAAAATTAAAATGACGGGCCGAGTGAGGGTCGGGTTGTGGGTTCTGCGCTTCCGCTTCATTCCCAAACTTTCGAATCTGATGACCACTGAAACAGCGTACAAAGTACCTACCATGGCGGAGATGGCGGCCAGTGGGCAAACCCCGGAGATTCTCTTCTGGGTGGGCTGCGCCGGTTCCTTCGACGATCGCTACAAGGCCGTCACGGTGGCTTTCGTAAAAATACTGAACCAGGTAGGGATCCGTTTCGCCGTACTCGGCACCGAAGAAGCCTGCACGGGCGATCCGGCCCGCCGCGCCGGGAACGAGTTCCTGTTCCAGATGCAAGCCGTTTCCAACATCCAGGTCCTCAACGGCTACGAGGTGAAGAAGATCGTGACGGCCTGCCCGCACTGCTTCAACACGTTGAAAAACGAGTATCCCCAACTGGGCGGCACCTACGAAGTCATCCACCATTCCACGTTTTTGCAGCAATTGATCAACGAGGGCAAGGTGCGGTTGCAGGGCGGCGGCGAGTTCAAAGGCAAACGCATCACCTACCACGACTCCTGTTACCTGGGCCGGGCCAACCACATTTACGAAGCGCCCCGCGAAGTGCTGGCCGCCCTGGACGCGGAGCTGGTGGAAATGAAGCGCTGCCGCACGAAGGGACTCTGCTGCGGGGCCGGTGGTTCGCAAATGTTTAAGGAGGCGGAGCCCGGCAAGAAGGAAGTGAACATTGAACGGATCGAAGAAGCCCTGCAAACCGAAGCCACCATCATTGCCGCCGCTTGCCCCTTCTGCATGACGATGCTGTCGGACGGGGTAAAACACCAGGAAAAAGAGGCCCAGGTAAAAGTGTACGATTTGGCGGAACTAGTCGCCAAAGCGGCGGGGTTGTAAGCAGTCTCAACCAAGCAAATAACTCACCCATGTGGATACCTTTTGAGGAGCTGCCCGCCCACGCCCGGGTGTGGATCTACCAAGCCAACCGGCCCTTGTCGGCGGCCGAAAAGCAAACCGTCCAGGATCACCTGGAAATTCGGATCCGTTCCTGGGACAGCCACGGCAATGCCATGATCGGATCGTCGCGGCTGTTGCACGACCGTTTCGTGGTGATTGCGGCCGACGAAACGCAGCAAGCGCCCAGCGGGTGTTCCATCGACCAGTCCGTGGGTTGGCTGAGGGAACTGGGCAATGAACTAGGGGTTGATTTTTTCGACCGCTCGGTGGCTTTTCTCCGGGAAGAGCGGCTAGAGAGCGTGCCCTTGAACGCCCTCAAAAAGCACGTCGAACTCGGGACAATCCATCCCCAAACCGTGGTGTTCAACCACGCGATCGGCAGCAAGGCGCAGCTGGATACCGCCTGGCAAACAGCGGCCAAAGATTCGTGGCTGGCCCGGTATTTTGTTGCCAGCAAGTTGCCGGTTTGATCAACTGTCTACCAACGGCGGGCGGTGGCCGCGGGCGGTTCAATCAACCAGAAACAGATCCGAGGCGATCTGATCGGCCAACAGCCGGCCCTTGACCGTCAGTCTGATGGTGCTCTCCTCAACGGTGAGCAGCTCCCTCACACGGCAGTTTTCCAGGTATTCCCGGTGCAAAGCGAGTACATCCACCCCGTGAAGGCGCTGGATCTCCCGGGTGTCGCAACCCCACTGCGTGCGGAGGTTGGTCATCACGTATTCGTTGACGCGATCCTGCTCCGACAAGATTTCCACCGTGCAGGGAACCCGATCCTCGGCAATGGATTGGCAATAGCGGGCGTTGTTGGCTACGTTGTACTGCCGGCTGATGCCGTTGAACGAATGGGCGCTCGGCCCCACGCCCAGGTAAGGTTGTCCTTGCCAGTAGCTGCGGTTGTGCCGGGCGTACCGGCCGGGACGGGCAAAATTAGCAATCTCGTACTGCTCGTAGCCGTGCCCACCCAGCTGGGCAACGAGCATTTCAAACTGCCGGACCGCAAATTCCTCGTCCACCGCCTTGATTTTTCCCGTTGACAGCCACTTGCCGAAAACGGTTCGGGGTTCGATGGTGAGGCAGTACGAAGAGAGGTGGGGGACTTCCAGTCCCACGGCTTTTTCCAGGTCGGCTTGCCAGATGGCGTGATCCGCCGCGGGAATGGCGTAGATCAGGTCCACGCTCAGGTTATCGAATCCGGCCCGTTGGGCGAGGCGAACGCTGTCTTCGGCCTGGTCGGCGGTGTGGGCGCGGTGCAGGTAGCGCAGGTGAGCCGGGTCGAAGGACTGGATGCCGATGCTGAGGCGGTTGATGGGAAACTGCCGCCAAATCCGTAGCTGGTCCGCCGTGATGTCGTCCGGGTTGGCTTCCAGGGTAATCTCAGCACCTGGCCCAAGCTGGAAATGCCGGGCGATGCAGTCGAAAATCCGGTCCAGGTCTTTTTCTCCCAGCAACGAAGGCGTTCCTCCCCCGAAATAGACGGTTTGTAAGGAAACTTTCTTCCGGTGATCGTCCTCCGGCATCCTCAAATACGCTTGTTGGAGGCTGACTTCCCGACAAATTGCTTCGACCATTGCCTCCCGCTGGCCCAGGTTGGTGCTAAAGTGAAAATCACAGTAGTAGCAGGCCTGCTTGCAGAAAGGAACGTGGATGTATAGATGCAAAGGGATTCGGGGTTTGACAACGCGGGCCGGCGCGAAAGCAAGGAGGCAATCAGCCCGTCGGCGCGGCCTGCTGTTCCCCGCAAAATTACTATCTTTACCGCTCTCTTCTGCCTGATTCGTCCTCCATCGGTTGCATCTCTTTCCTTGAAAGCCCATTTCCATGCGGTGGCGGCCGTTTTTCTGCGTTTTATTCCTGATTCCTTTCGTTGGCCTGGCCCAGACCAACATCACGCTGCACTTGGTGGCGGAGGAGGAAGGACGCCCGGTGTTGAGGAAAAGCCGGTACGAACGCCGGCATTCCGACTCGGCGGCGGCCGCCCGGGAGGTGGTCCGGGTAGTTGAAACCTTGCGGCGGGGAGAGTACCCGTTGGCTGCCGTGGATCGGTTGGTGCGGCAAAATGATTCCCTGCTGGCTTGGCTGTACGTGGGTCGGCCGCTGGAAATCCGGCTGGGAGGGCAGAGCGCACCCGAAGAGATCCTCCGGTCGCTGGGACCGAAGCGTGAAGAGACCGGGTGGCGGGTACCTCATTCCGCCTGGGCCACCTTGTCGGAGCGGATTCTGTCCTACGCCGAAAACCACGGGTATCCTTTTGCCCGCGTCCAGCTGGATTCGGTCCGGCTTGCCGACAACCGGCTCCGGGCGGACGTAATTTACCGGAGCGGTCCCTACACCGTGTTCGATACCCTGGTGCTGTCGGGCAGTGCGAAAATAAAAAGCCGATTCCTGGCCACCTACCTGAATCTTCCGCCCGGGCAGCCATTCAGCCAGGCGAAATGGGAGCAAGCCAGCCGCTTGCTGGCCCGCCTTCCCTACCTGAAGCTGGGTCGACCGCCCACGGTGCGCTTCGGGGAAGACAAAGCGGGCGTGCATCTGGTGGCCAACGCCCGGAAAACCAACCAACTGGACGGAATCATCGGATTTTTACCCAATCAGGCAGTCCCCAACCGGCTGCTGGTGACGGGAGAAGTCAAACTGAGGCTGAGCAATTTGTTTGGCACGGGCAAAACCTTCGGTTTCCACTGGCAGCAGGTTCGTTCCGCTTCTCCCTGGTTGCAGTTGGCGTACGAACAGCCTACCCTGTTGCGAACGCGGCTGCAACTCAAACTCACTTTCGACCTGCTCAAACAAGACACTGCGTTCCTGAACGTTAACCGGCGGCTCGGGCTGGGGTATCCCCTGGGCAATGCCGGCCAGGCAACCGCTTTCGCCGGCGTAAAGTCTTCCCGCCTGGGTAGCCTCCCCTCCTACCGCGACGAGAATGCCTTGCCGGAACTGGCGGACGTGCGCTACGCTTCCTACGGTTTGGGCTACGAATGGAACACGTTGGACGATCACCTCCATCCCCGGCGCGGAATCCTCCTCCGGTTGGAGAGTGAGGCCGGCAACAAAAAAGTAATTCGCAATCCTTTCCTTGATCCGCGCCTGTACGAAGGAATTGCGCCCACGGCGCGGCAACTGTCGCTGCGGGCCCACGCGCAACGCTACGTGGCGTTGTCGAAAAGATCGGTCCTGCTGGCGGGTTTCGGGGCGGCCAAGCTCATCAGCCGCTCCCTGTTCCGCAACGACTTGTACCGGCTGGGCGGCCTGAACAGCCTCCGCGGATTCAACGAAAACTTCTTTTACGCTTCTCAATACGCGCTGGGCACGCTGGAATACCGGTTATTCACCGACGAGACTTCTTACCTGCTGCTGTGCTTCGACGGGGCCTGGCTGACTGCGCAAACCGTACGGGGACACGCCCGGGACACCCCCTTCGGGGCGGGTGCCGGCGTCAACTTCCGAACCGGTACCGGCGCTTTTAACCTGATTTACGCGATGGGACGGTCAAAAGAGCAGAAATTTGGCTTAAATTTTTCCAAAATACATTTCGGTTACGCCAGCCTGTTCTAGAATACGGAAAGAAGGGGGTACGGACCGGGATGGTTGGGGAGTGGTTGGAATGCGTATCTTTGCGACGCCCGCGGGCGGGTGGTTCTGGTTTGCTTTTGGTGAGAAACCGGTAATTGAGTGGACAGTATCAATTAAACCTGCTTTCCCTTGTACTTTGTATCGGATACGTTGTTGCCCTTTTTATGGTCATTCATGGTGGCGGTGTTCGCCATTCCTTCCATTGTCAGAATCGCCCACGACCGGCACCTGTACGACGTTCCCAACGGCCGCACCATCCACCAGTCGCCCACGCCCCGCTTGGGAGGGGCGGCCATCTTCGTCGGGTTCCTGTCGGCGCTGACCGTGTTCGGTGACCTTCGAAACGGCGTTCAACAATTGCTGGCCGGTTGCGTGGTGTTGTTTTCCATCGGCTTAAAAGACGACATCATTACCGTTTCGGCTTTCAAGAAATTCTTCGTCCAGATCCTGGCAACCGGCATCGTAGTCTTCCAGGCCGATATCCGCATCACCAGTTTTCAGGGGTTCATGGGCATCTACGCACTCGAAACCGGGTTCAGTTACGCCTTCACCTTGCTGGTTGTTGTGGGACTGACCAACGCGGTAAACCTGATCGACGGCATTGATGGCCTGGCGGGCAGCGTTACCCTCCTCATCAGTGCCACGTTCGGCACCTTTTTTTACCTCTACGGGGGAGAGACCTACGGGGCCTACGCCAACGTGGCTTTCTGCCTGGTTGGCGCGCTGCTGGGCTTCCTGCGCTACAACCTGCACCGGGCTACGATCTTCATGGGCGACGCGGGTTCCCTTCTCGTCGGATTCACCCTTTCGGTGATGGCCATCCAGTTCGTTGAGATGCGTCCCATCCACTCCGCTCCCACCATTGCCGTCGGTACGCTCATCCTCCCCATCCTGGATACCCTGCGGGTTTTGATCATTCGCATCCTGAAGGGAATTTCCCCGTTCTCCCCGGACAAGAACCACATCCACCACACGGTGATGCGCCTGGGTTTCACCCAGCTCCAGACGGTGGGCATCCTGGTTGCCATCAACTCGTCGGTCATTGCCTTCACCGTATTCTTTGCCGACTGGGGCAACAACGTGCAATTCATCATCCTGCTCCTTTTCTCGTTCCTTTTCAGCTTGGCCCTGGAAGGAGCCCGTTCCCAGGCCGTAACCAAAATTGATGCGTAAGCCGATGATCAAGCGCGGACTGATTTGCCTGTGCCTGCTGCTTTTCGGGGGGCCGGGCCGGGCCGCCACCCCACCGAGCGAGCAACGGACCTACGTCGAGCAGCAGTACCACGTTGTGCGCGACCTCCGGTACGATTGGCAGGTTTTCGACCGGACCTACGGTGCCTACGTACCTTACCTGAAACCCAAGCACGGCAACGTCAGTTCGGTTAGCCTGGCGGTCGACCTGGCGGCGCAGCGGGGCAACGAACTGCTGTTCTACGCGGCCGAAGAAACCTACCTGTTCGTCAACGCGGCGTTGCAACGGCGGATCGAGCCGGGATGGGTGATCTTGCGGACGGACAGCTTGCGGGCCTTTTACCGGCAAGGTCCTTTTTTCCTGACGCTTTATTGCGCCTCGGGTACGCTTCCGCCGCCGACTGCCCTGATCGGCCACCGGAAAACCATTCGTCAGGTGGCCGCCTCGGTGGCCCCGGTGTGGGTGGTGCAGCCCCGGCGCGTGAGTGGATTCAATTATTTCGTGGTGCTGGCCAGCCTGTTCATCCTGGGTAACTACGCCTTCCTCCGAAACCTCCACGCGGGGGCGTTCGCCCGCTTTTACTCCCCGCGGAGCTTGTTTGCCGCTTCCCAACGCGAGGATGACGTTCAGGTGGGAAAGCCACTGAACAGCATCAACCTATTATTCCTGTTGAACCACGCCTTCTTGCTGGCCCTGTTGTACGTGCTCATCCGGGAAGGAACCCAACGGACCCTGTTTCCCGAGCCGGGGTTGCGCACGCCGGAGAGCCTGGGCCACTACGCCTCCCATTTTCTGGTGGTCGGTTCGGTGGTGTTTCTGCTCATCGTCGTCAAATACGCGGGTACGTATCTGTTGGGAAATTTATTCCGCTTCGAGAAGCTGGTGAACGTGCATTTTTTCGAATACATCCACCTCTCCAAGGTGTTCTACACGCTGATCGTTCCGGTCTGGGTGGTGATTTTTACGTCGTATCCGTCGCACCTGGCCGCCGCCGAACGGTTCTACATCCCGCTGATCATTGGGTTCTCTTTCCTGCGGATCGGGCTCATCAGCCTCAGCCTAAATAGGCTGGCCTCTCATAGAAATCTTTATTTGTTTTCGTACCTTTGCGTCACTGAATTGGTGCCTTTGCTGACCGGAATTAAGGTTCTGCTGTAGCGGAACCGGGGTTTATTTATCAGTCAAAATCAGGTGTAAACAGAATGAGCGTAGTCAACGTAAGGAGCCAACCCGAAAGAATTACCCACGTATTCAGCCTCTTAGTTACCCAACCCAAGCCCACCGACGATAAATCTCCCTACTTCGAACTCGCCCGGAAATACAACCTGAAGGTGGACTTCCGTTCTTTCATCGATATCGAGCCGGTTCCCTTGAAAGAATTCAGGAAGCAGAAGATCAACCTCCTGGAACACTCCGCCGTGATCTTCACCAGCCGCAACGCGGTGGACAACTTCTTCCGCATCTGCACCGAGAGCAAGATTGAGGTGCCGGCCGAAATGAAATACTTCTGCATCTCCGACCAGACTTCGCACTACCTGCAGAAATACATTACGGTCAGAAAGCGGAAAATCTTTACAGGTGTCAAAACGGCGGCCGAAATGATGGATATTCTCAAGAAGCACAAAAACGAGCGATTCCTCTTTCCGTGTTCGGATCTCCGCAAGAACGACATTCCCGAATTCATGGACGGCAACGGCTACCACCTCACTGAAGCCATCCTGTACCGGACCGTTGCCAGCGACTTGTCCGACTTATCGGAAGTCAACTACGACATTATCGCGTTTTTCAGCCCCTCCGGCATCACTTCCCTGTACGCTAACTTTCCCGATTTCCAGCAAAATAAAACGCGCTTGGCCGCGTTTGGTCCTACAACGGCCCAGGCGGTAACCGACGCGGGATTAATCCTGGACATTGAGGCTCCCCTTCCGAATGCTCCTTCCATGGCGGGCGCGTTGGAACTGTACATCAAAAAGGCCAACCAACTCATGTAATCTTTGCCGGCGATTGTCCAGTAATGGCCTTTGTTTCCGGTGCGTACAAACCCCGGTCCGGTGTTTTTGCGGGAGGGCTACCCCTCTCCGGGTGGCGAACCGCTGGTAAACGCGAGATAGTCCCTACATTTACCTGGCTAAAAGAATAAACCGGCGTTATGAACAAAGTAGTTTACCCGATTCTACTGGCTTTCGCTTGCCTGCTTCCCTTTTCGGGCCGGGCGCAACAAGATCCTCAGTTCAGCCAGTACATGTTCAACGGGCTTTTCCTCAATCCCGCCACCGCCGGCGTGGACGGCCTGACCCGCTTCCAGTTGATCGCCCGCTCCCAGTGGACGGGCTACCAGTCCAACTTCGACGAGGGCGGCGCACCCGCCACCCAGATCGTAAGCCTGAACACGCCCATCCTCCGCTGGAAGAGTGGTGCGGGCGTGTACATTGTCAGCGACAAGTTGGGGCCGTATACCAACCAGCAGATCCAGGCTGCCTACTCGTATCACTTTCCGGTGAAAACCGGCAAGCTGTCGCTGGGCGTCAGCGGCGGGTTCTATTCCCAGACCATTGACTTCAATGTCTACCGGGCCATCCACCCGGATGACCCGACGCTGGCCAGCCGCAACAAGGAATCCCAGATTCGACCGGACCTGGCGCTGGGCGTTCACTACCAGACCGAGAAGTACTACCTGGGGGTGGGCTCCAATCACCTGACGAAACCGAAGTTCAATTTTGGACTTCCCAGCGATTCCCTTAACAACCCGTTGTCCACGAACGTTTACGCCACCACGGGCTACAGCTACGACCTGACCTACCAGATTGTGCTGACGCCCTCCTTGTTGTTCAAAACCGACTTGAACACCTTTTCGGTGGAAGTGAGTGCGCTGGCCACCTACAACCAGAAGTTCTGGGGCGGGCTTTCGTTTCGGCAGGGGGACGCGGCCATTGCGCTCGTCGGTTTCAATGCGTTAAAGGACAACGCCCTCCGGATCGGTTACGCCTTCGACTTTACCGTTAAAGGACGGGAGGCCAAGCGGCCCGGTTCGCATGAGTTTTTGCTCACCTATACCTTGCCACCGCCTACGATCAACAAGAAATCGGTCACGCGTACGCCCCGGTTCCGGCACTGACCAACAAAATATGTTCTTTCAACAACCGAATCCACAATCTTTCGTTTGCAGCGTCGTTATTTTGCTCGCAAACATTACAGCATTGAGAATTGCACCGGGTTTGTCATTTCTAATACCATACGAAGCCGTAGCTTTGCCAATGGGTTTACGAATTGCACTAAATCAGGAAATCAAACATAAAACCATCAGCCGGGCGTTATGAACAAAATGATGAATAAGACACTGTATTGCCTCCTGATCACCGGTTCCGTCCTCCTGCAGGGCTGCGGCCTGTTCGGGAAAAAAGGCAAGGGAGGCGACGGCGGGGAACTGGTGGGTGCCGGTGAACGGCCCACCTGGAAGCAGACCATTCCCTACGGCATGGTGCTCGTTCCCTCGGGAACCTTCCACATGGGCCAGGCCGACGAGGACGTGGCCGCCACCCAGATCAACCTCAACAAGCAGGTGACCATCGGGGGCTTTTACATGGACGACACGGAAATCACCAACAACGAGTACCGTCAGTTCATCAACATCATGCTCACTGATTCAGTGTCGGTGCTGGGCGAGGAATACATTATGACCGAGTTGTATCCCGATACGCTGGTTTGGGAGAAGGACTTTACCCACCACATGGGCGACCCAATGTCGGAATACTATTACATGCACCCCGCCTTCGACGACTACCCGGTGGTGGGCGTGGACTGGTTCGCGGCGGGCTACTTCTGCGAGTGGCGCACCAATTACCTGAACGCCTTCCGCGCTACCGAAGGATTGTTTGCCATGCCCAATTTCCGCCTGCCTTCCGAAGCCGAGTGGGAATACGCCGCCCGGGGTGGCCGCGACATGGCCAAGTATCCCTGGGGAAACCCCTACATCGCCAACACCTCCGGTTGCTTGCTGGCTAACTTCAAGCCGGGACGGGGCAACTACTACAACGACGGTTTCATGTACACGGCGCCGGTCGCCTCCTACTTCTCCAACGACTACGGCCTCTTCGACATGGCGGGCAACGTGTCCGAATGGTGCGAGGATGCCTACTACGACGCCTCCGTGCCGGTGGTGTGGGACCTGAACCCGACCTATAACGACGACAACGAACCGCGCAAGATCGTTCGGGGTGGTTCCTGGAAAGACGTGGCCTACTACCTCGAAACGGGTACCCGCACGTTCGAATACCAGGATACGTCCAAGTCCTACATCGGCTTCCGTTGCGCGATGACCTACCTGGGACGTTCGTCCGGCAAAGAGTTTTAATTGTTATTCGTTTATACTGTTCTCTGTACTTCAAACCTTTACTAAAATGTGTTCTAAACTAATAGGTGGATTTTCAGAATTGTTGTTTACCAAGTTCATGCCTTTCGTCTACGGCATCGGTGCTTCCATCGTAATTATCGGGGCGATGTTCAAGATTCAGCACTGGCCGGGTGCCGACCTGATGCTGATCGTTGGTCTGAGTACGGAGGCCGTGATCTTTGCCCTGAGCGCTTTCCAACCCCCCGCCCACGAGTACGCCTGGGAGCGTGCTTACCCGGAGTTGTCGGATGAGAGCCTGGACAACCAGCCGAAGAAAAGTAAAGTGAAGGAAAATGGCTTGACCGCCCGCGTGGACGATATGCTGGCCAACGCCAAGGTAGGCCCGGAATTGATCAACAGCCTGGGGCTGGGCCTGCGGAGTCTGGCGGATACCACCTCTAAGCTTTCCAACCTGACGGACGCTACGGTGGCTACTTCCGACTACGCCAAAAACGTAAACGCCGCTTCCAAGTCCCTCGTTGACCTCAACCGTTCGTACGCCGCCACCATTCAGGCTACGGGAGAACTGGCCAACGCGACCAAGGATGCCAAGGCTTACCACGAGCAGGTACAAACCGTTACCAAGAACCTGGGAGCCCTCAACGCCGTTTACGAACTCGAGTACCAGGATGCCAACAAGCACCTGAAAACGATGAATGCTTTCTACAGCAACTTGTCGTCGGCCATGCAGAACATGAGCGATGCCAACAAGGACACCGAGCATTTCAAAGGCGAAATGTCGCGGTTGACCACCAACCTGACCTCGTTGAACAAGGTGTACGGCAGCATGCTGAGCGCCATGAAAGGGGCGTAAGCCAATCCAATCACTGAACCCCCAACGTAAAAGAATATGTCTGGAGCAAACGAAACCCCGAGGCAGAAAATGATCGGGATGATGTACCTAGTATTAACCGCCCTGCTCGCCCTGAACGTGAGTTCCGCCATCCTGGAGAAGTTCATCTTTCTGAACGAAAGCATGGAATACTCCGTGGCCGAAGGAGGCAAGCGCAACCAGGGAGCGCTGGACCGCATCAAGAAAGCGGTGGAAGACAGCAAGCGGGCCCAGGATATGCCGGTGCTGAAGAATGCCGAGCAAGTGCGCCAGATGTCGGCGGGTATGATCAAGGAGATTGACGAAATTAAGGAAGAACTCATTAAGCGGTCGGGTGGCCGGGATGAGAAGACCGGCCACTTCAAGTCGGCCGACAACCAGGATGCAACGGCCATCTACCTGATCGGCGGGAAGAAGAACGGCAAGGCGTACGAAATGAAAGACAAGCTGAATACCTTTGCTTCGGAGCTTTCCAAGTACAACGACACCAAATTCAATCCCCTGGCGCTGGACGGTTCGGAAGACCCTTTGACCAAGAACATTCCGGAGCAGCGCCGCAAGGATTTCGCCGAACTGAACTTCGCCGAAACGCCGATGGTGGCCGCCCTGGCCGTGTTGAGCCAGAAGCAATCGGAAGTCCGCCGGATGGAAAGCCAGGCGC
The DNA here is from genome assembly GCA_014379925.1 of Cytophagales bacterium. GTDB lineage: Bacteria > Bacteroidota > Bacteroidia > Cytophagales > ES-bin-26 > ES-bin-26. The sequence continues at coordinate 11,773 of JACMKY010000353.1, forward strand.
TGGAAAACCTGGCTTCGAAAGTAGGCGCCGGCACGTTGAAGTTTGACAAGATCTTTGCCACGGCCAACGCGGAATCCAAAGTGGTGGCGGCCGGAACCAAGTACCACGCTCAAATGTACATTGCCGCCTCTTCCAGCGGAATTACGCCCACTATGAAGTTCAACGGTGCCAACATCGGC
>JACMKY010000354.1 GCA_014379925.1 Cytophagales bacterium
AAGTTGCCAGCGTGGGCTACGTTCCACGCCGCGGTATTTGTCATGGTGTCACGTCGTTTGTCTGAGCAGTCGAAATTGACCAAGAGGAAATTTTCGACTTACCGGGTTTCGGGTCCCGGGTAATTCCCTGCTTATTCAGAACACGCGTCACCGATTACCCGTACTTACCCGTTTAATTCCTTCCAAAAAATTAGCAACCTAAAAAATAGCAAAACCATGGAAAATACCGAGCAGGGGAGTCGTAGCAACGACCGCCGCGAATTCATCAAGAAAACCGTCGTGGGTGCCGCTGGGTTGGCCCTGGGCGTGAGTGCCAAGAGCTACGGCAACATCCTGGGAGCCAACGACCGCGTGCGCGTGGGCATCGTCGGCTTCTCCAACCGGTTCCGGAGTTCGCTGTTTCCCGCCTTTCTAAATCACAGCAAAGAGTTGAATTTTGAATTCGTGGCCGTTTCCGACATTTGGAACCGCCGTCGCAACGAGGCAGTTGCCTTCGTAACGGAAAAAGCCGGCAGTAAAATCGTTGCCTGCCGCAACAACGAAGAACTCTACGACCGCAAGGACGTGGATGCCGTCATCATTAGCACGGCGGATTTCCAACATGCCTTGCACGGCGTGCAGGCGGTGAAAGCGGGCCGCGACGCCTACGTCGAGAAGCCCATGGCCGAATCCATGGAAGACGCCCGCGCCATCCTGAAGGCAGTGGAAGAAACCAAGAAAGTGGTGCAGATCGGTTCCCAACGCCGGAGCGCGCCCAACTACATTGCTGCCAACGAATACATCAAATCGGGCAAGTTCGGTGATTTCACGATGGTAGAGATGACCTGGAACGTGAACCAGCCGGGCCGCTGGCGGTTGCCGCAACTGACCAAGGAAATCCGTAAGGAAGATACCGACTGGGATCGTTTCCGCATGGGTAAAACCAACGACGAATGGGATCCGCGCAAATACCTGGAATATCGCTTGTTCTACCCGTATTCCTCGGGCATTCCCGGCCAGTGGATGTCGCACCAGATCGATACGGTGCACTGGTTCAGCGGCCTGGATCACCCCCGCAGCGTTGCCGCCAACGGAGGCGTGTACGTCTGGAAGGATGGTCGTAAGAACGCCGATACGCTGACGGCCGTGTTTGACTACGGCCCGGCCGACGACATGAACAAAGGTTTTCAAGTGGTGTATTCTTCTCGGATGCACAACTCCGCGGGTGGCACCAAGGAACTCTACTTCTCCAACGGGGGCGAACTGAACCTGGATACCAACAAGGTATCTTCCAACGGAGGAATGGACGAAAAAATGGCCAAGGAGATGGGCCTGAGCGCCAACCTGCTGGGCGAGTACGCCCTGGCCGACGCCGTAAAAATGGAAACCAGTGCCAACACCGGCAGCGATCCCATGACGTCGCTCCACATGCGCAACTGGATGGATTGCGTCCGCAGCCGTAAAACGCCCAACGCTTCGGTGCGCGCCGGTTACAACCACTCGGTAGCCAACATCATGACTACCAAAGCCCTGCACACTGGCAAGCGCGTTACCTTCGACGACAAGAAACAGGACGTGGTCGCGAGCTGAAATACGGAGACGTAGTGACTTGACTCCCTGCCGAAAAGAACATCGCTCGGCAGGGAGCTTCTTTTTCGGTGGCTGTGCTGACCAAAAGAGTGATTACGACGAAGCCCTGCGGGTTGACTTCCGCAAAGAGGCGTTGAAAAAAGCCACTCTTCAAATTATTTTCTGCTCCGCAGTACCCACCTTGCTCAACACCGGCCACGTCCCCGAATGCGACCTCACGCACTACTTTACCTTGCGCAGTGAGCAAGACATCCGCACCTGCGCCCAGTATCCCCAACCCGTCGGATTGGTTCAAGACCACCGGGCAAATTGGGACAGCGTACGGGTCTTACATTCAAGCGTGGACCAATAAATTATGCCTTTCACCGAGAATCAACTTTCCCGGGCCTCGCTCGCGTCCCTGCGGCCACGCGCTTCCGGTTCTTTTTCAGTTCCGGAGGAGTCGACGTTTGGCTTGCCCGAACGGGTGCTGCAATTCGGAACGGGCGTACTCTTGCGCGGCCTGCCCGACTTCTTCGTCGACCAAGCCAACCGGCAAGGTGTATTCAACGGGCGCGTGGTGGTGGTGAAGTCCACTGACGCGGGCAGTGCCGACGCATTCGGCGAACAGAACGGACTGTACACTCTTTGCCAACGGGGTTTGGACCAAGGCGAGCCCAAGGAAGAATTCGTGGTCTGCTCAGCGATCAGCCGCGTGCTGTCGGCCAGGGCCCAGTGGCCGGAGGTGCTGCGTTGCGCCCATAATCCGGATTTGCGGGTGGTAATTTCCATCACCACCGAAGTGGGCATTCAACTAACGGAAGACCGGGTAAGCCGGACTTCGGCAACAATCCCGCCCGATTCGTTTCCCGGCAAGCTCACGGCCTGGCTCTACGAACGTTTCCGGGCCTTCGGCGGGAGTAAAGCAAGCGGGCTGGTGGTGATTCCCTGTGAGTTGGTGGTCGACAACGGTACCAAGTTGAAGGAAATCGTGCGGGAACTGGCGCGGCAAAACGGGTTGGGGTCCGCGTTCGTCGACTGGCTGGACGAGCACAATTTCTTCTGCAACTCTCTAGTGGACCGCATTGTGACGGGCATGCCCGAACCAACGGCGGCCAACGGTATCTACGAACGGCTGGGTTACCGCGATGATCTGCTCACCGTGTCGGAAACCTACCGGCTGTGGGCCATCGAAGGCGACGAGCAGGTTCGGGAAGTACTGTCCTTTGCGCAAACCGACGAGGGCGTCATCGTTCTCCCCGACATCCAGCCCTATCGCGAAAGAAAGCTGCGCCTGTTGAACGGTACGCACACACTGATGGTCGGATTGGGTTTTCTGAGCGGGTTGGATACCGTGGGGGCGTGTATGCAGGACGCTTCGATGAATCACTTCGTGGCGGCGCTAATGGAGGAAATCATTCCTTCCGTGCCGCTGGAACGGAGTATCACCGAAAGCTTTGCCCGGGAGGTAAAAGACCGGTTTAGCAACCCCTACATCGTCCACCCCCTGTTGAACATTACCGTACAATACACCTCCAAGATGCGGATGCGGAACGTGCCGACGTTGCTGAATTACTACGAAGCGTTTAACGCTGTGCCTCCGCACCTGACGCTGGGATTTGCGGCCTACCTGCTCTTCATGAGGGCAGTCAAAGAGGAAAACGGAAAGTACTTCGGGGAAAGGAATGGCCAGTTGTATCCCATTCAAGACGATTCGGCGGCTTACTTTTACGAACAATGGCGGACTTCCGACAAATCCACCCGATCGTTGGTGGCCGACATCACCGCCAACCAAGCGCGGTGGGGCACGGACCTGAATGCACTGCCGGGCTTTTCGGAAGCCGTAGCCAATCAGTTGGATGTGATGATGAAAGACGGCGCAAAGTCGGCGTTGGAGCTACTCCTCGAATCAAAGATGAAAACGTAGGGTAGGCTGTTTTGTGTAGCAGCCGTTGGGATTCGTTTTCGATGAGTAAGCTTCGAACATCTTGCGACCCAATCAGTAACCTTCAACCCAATAACCTGTAACCTTATTCCATGGAACAAACCTGGCGATGGTTCGGCCCGAAAGACCCCGTCAGCCTGGCCGACATCCGGCAGGCCGGAGCGACGGGCATTGTCACGGCCCTGCACGAAATTCCCAACGGCGAGGTGTGGCCTGTGGCGGCCATTCGGGAACGCATTGCTTTGATCGAGCGCGACAACGGGCGGATGAGCCCCCTGCGCTGGTCGGTGGTGGAAAGCGTGCCCGTTCACGATGACATCAAAAAGGGCAAGCCCGGCCGGGAACGCTACCTGGAGAACTACCAGCAAACCCTCCGCAACCTGAGCGCGTGCGGCATCGACACCGTCTGCTACAATTTCATGCCCGTTCTCGACTGGACCCGCACCGACTTGGCCTACCCCCTTCCCGACGGCTCCCGGGCGCTTCGCTTCGATGCCCGGGCTTTCGCCGCCTTCGAGGTGTGCATCCTGCAACGACCGGGTGCGGAGACCGCTTACTCCGAAGCCCAGGTGCAAGCGGCGCGCGCCCACTACGAGGCCATGACCCCCGAAGCCCGCCAACAGTTGCAGCAGAACGTGATTGCCGGGCTGCCCGGTTCGGAGGAAAGCTTTACCTTGGAAGCGTTTCAAAAGACCCTCAACGAATACCGGGAAATCAGCGCCCAGGCGCTGCGCGAAAACCTGTACTACTTCTTGCGGGCGGTGATTCCCGTTGCCGAGGAGGTGGGCGTGCGGATGGCCATCCACCCCGACGACCCGCCCCGTCCGATCCTGGGTCTGCCCCGCGTGGTGAGCACGGAGGCGGACGTCGCGGAATTGCTCCGGGCGGCCGAATCCCCGGCCAACGGTTTCACCATGTGCACGGGTTCTCTCGGGGTGCGGGCGGACAATGATCTGGTGGGGATCGTCGAACGGCTGGGGGCACGCATCCATTTCGTGCACCTGCGCAGCACCCAGCGCGAGCCCGCCAGTGAGTTGGACGGAACCGAAACTTTTTACGAAGCCGATCACCTGGCCGGCGACGTGGATATGTACGGCGTAGTGCGCGCGCTGGTAGCGGAAGAACGCCGTCGGGAAA
>JACMKY010000355.1 GCA_014379925.1 Cytophagales bacterium
CGGCTACCTCGCCGGACGGCAGTGCGTGGTGGTGGCCAACGACGCCACCGTGAAGGCCGGGGCCTGGTTTCCCATCACGGCCAAGAAAAACCTGCGGGCGCAGGAAATTTCCCTCGAAAACCGCCTGCCCATCGTCTACCTGGTCGACAGCGCCGGGGTGTACCTGCCCCTGCAAGACGAGATTTTTCCCGACAAGGAGCATTTCGGCCGGATGTTCCGCAACAACGCGGTCATGTCCGCGCTGGGAATTGTGCAGATCGCGGCCATCATGGGCAGTTGCGTGGCGGGGGGCGCCTACCTGCCCATCATGTCCGACGAGGCCCTGATTGTGGACCAGACCGGCTCCATCTTCCTGGCGGGTTCCTACCTGGTCAAAGCGTCCATCGGAGAGGACATCGACAACGAAACGCTGGGCGGGGCGGGTACGCACTGCGAAATTTCGGGGGTGACCGACAACAAATACGCCAACGACGCCGAATGCCTGGACGCGATCCGCCGGATATTCAGCAAGCTGGGCGATTGCCCGAAGGCCGGCTTCGACCGCGCCGAGCCCCAGCCGCCGATCGATAACCCGGCCGAAATCTACGGTCTGCTCCCCGCCGACCGCGTCAAGCCCTACGAGATGCGCGCCATCATCCGGCGCCTGGTGGACCGTTCCGAGTTTGACGAGTACAAACCGCTCTACGGCCAGACGCTGCTGTGCGGCCTGGCCCGCATCGAAGGCTGGGCCGTGGGCATCGTGGCTAACCAGCGCAAGGTGGTCAAGGCCAAAAAGGGCAGCGCCACCAACGAGATGCAAATGGGCGGCGTTATCTACTCCGACTCGGCCGACAAGGCCGCCCGGTTCGTCATGAATTGCAACCAGCGCCGGATTCCCCTGGTATTCCTGCAGGACGTAACCGGATTCATGGTAGGCAGCCGTTCCGAGCAGGGGGGCATCATCAAGGACGGGGCCAAGATGGTAAACGCCGTGGCAAATTCGGTGGTACCCAAATTCACCATCCTGATCGGCAACTCCTACGGGGCGGGCAACTACGCCATGTGCGGCAAGGCCTACGATCCGCGCCTGATCTTCGCCTGGCCCACCGCCCAGATGGCGGTCATGAGCGGGGCATCGGCCGGAAAGACGTTGCTGCAAATGCAGATGGCTTCCCTGAAGGCCAAAGGCCAGGAGCCCACGCCCGAAGCCGAAAAAGAACTGCTGGACCGGGTGCTGGGCCGCTACAACGAACAGCTTTCCCCCTACTACGCCGCCGCCCGCCTCTGGACCGACGGCATCATCGACCCGCTGGAAACCCGCCGGGTGATTTCCGTGGGCATCGAAGCGGCCAACCACGCCCCGGTTGAAAAACGCTACAACGTGGGCGTGATCCAGACGTGAAGGCGGACTTGGTAGTTAAAGGCGGGATGCGTATCTTGGAACCTCGTCCGTTTTTGAATGGATGGTGGTTTTAGTGGATGGTGGATTGCCAAAGGCACCCGCAACCTTCGATTTACCCTGGCGTAATTTGGCGCATGAACAGCAACGAAATCAAAGCCCTGGTCTCTCTGCTCGACGATGAGGACAAGGAAGTACTCACGCACGTAGAGAACAAGATCATATCCCTGGGCGACGCAATTATTCCCTTCCTGGAAAGCGAATGGGAAAACAATTTCAGTCCGGCCGTACAAAAAAAGCTGGAAGAACTCATCCACACGCTGCAATTCGACAGCTTGAAGAGCCGGTTGGTAGCCTGGAAAGAAGGGGGCGGTTCCGACCTGCTCGAGGGAATGTGGCTGGTGGCTACCTACCAGTATCCCGACCTGCTGCTGGAAAAGCTCAAGAAAGACCTCGAGCAGATTTATTACGAAGCCTGGCTCGATTTCAAGTCGGACGTGCACCCGTTCGATCAGATCAAGATTCTTAACAACGTCCTGTTCGGCAAACTCAAGTTCGGGGCCAATACCAAGAATTTTCACTCGCCGGGCAACAGCATGATCAACGTCGTGCTGGATTCCAAGAAGGGCAACCCCATCTCCCTCTGCGTGATCTACCTGCTGGTGGCCACTAAGCTGAAAATGCCGGTTTACGGCGTAAACCTGCCCAGTTTGTTCATCCTGACCCACAAGACGAAGGATGCGCAGTTCTACGTCAACGTGTTCAACAAAGGACTGATTTTCTCCAAGGCCGACATCGACAGCTTCATCGCCCAACTCAACCTGGTGCCCACCGACATCTTTTACCAGCCTTGCACGAACCTCGACGTCGTTAGACGGGTGCTGCGAAACCTGGTTATGTCGTTCGAGAAAACGGGAGATGCCGACAAGGTGCAGGAAATCAAAACCCTGCTCCAACTCATCACCGACCCGGACATGGACGCGGAGGTGGATTGAAAGGGAAGGCTTATAGGTTGGCAGGTTGATTGGGTTGCAGGTTGGCAGGTTGATTGGGTTGCAGGTTGATTGGGTTGCAGGTTGGCTACTTGCCAGGATAACACTTTCCATAACCTGCAACTTGCAACCCATCACTCCCGCTTGATCAGGCAACCCGTCGGGCGGCGTTCGGCCAGGGAGAGGTTGGTGTTTTTGAGTACCGCCTGGACGGCTTCTTTCAGGTAGTGGGTTCCCACGTCGGTGGGAACCTGGGGATTGTCGTCAATGGCTCCCCGGTATTTGAGCGAGAAGACCCCATGGCTGTTCTGCAAGACGAATACTTCCGGCGTTTTGGTAGCCCCCAACGAGTTGGCGACCTTGTGATCCTTGTCGGCCAGGTAGGGCAAGCCGTAGCCTTTTTGTTGCGCCACCTTCGCCATTTGCTCCACGGCATCCTCAGTCTCCTCGGAAGAGGCGTTGGAATTGATCAGCAGAAACTGAATACCCTTTCCCCTGAATTCGGTCATCAAGCCGGTGAGGCGCTCTTCGTACAGCTTCGCGTAGGGACAGGCGTGGCTCGTGAATACCAATACCACCCCTTCTTTTTCCCGGTAGTCGGACAAAGAAACCGGACGGTTACTGGTGACGTCCGTCAGGGTAAAGTTTTCAATCCGGCCGGACTGGGTTCGCGCCTCCGGGGCGACGAAGACCGCCAGCCAGCCAATCGTCAGGACCAATCGTATATTTTTGCGCATGGCTTTAAGTAACATCCTCTTGTTTAGTTTGTCAATGATTCCTTTTGGTTCAATGGCCATTGCTCAGTAACCGTAAGCAATGGTCAGCGAACCGTGCCGTTCGTAGGCGATCTCGTATTCCTGGACGCGGTGGTCGGCGGTAATCCTTCCCCGGAGTCGACCGCTTTCGCGCGCGTCAAACGGCCGGATGCGCAGGTTTTCCCGGAAACTCAATTGCTTTCGGGGGTGCAGTTTGTACAAAACTTCTTTGGCGCACCAGTAAATGCTCAGCTTCTCCGGGCTGTTCCCCGCGTCGGCCAGTTCGTCTTCCGAAAGAAACCGGTGCTGCACGTTCCGCAACTTTTCCTTAGGGTATTCAATATCTATACCAACTTGGGCACTCCGGTGCAAGATGGCCGCCCCGTATCCGCCCGAATGGGACAAGGAAATCCGGAAATCCAGTTCCCGCAGCAACGGCTTGTCGTACCCGTCCTTGAAAATTCCCCGGTAACATTCTCCCCAGTCGCGGACCAGTTGCCGGGCGGCCAACCGGCTGGCCAGCCATTCCTGCTGCTTGTGCTCGTGACGGATGGCCCGGAGGTAAGCCAGGTCAAGGGCCGGGGGTTGCAGGATTTCCCGCAAGTCCGCCGCCGTTTCGCGGACTTCCCACAGTGCCCAGTGGCAGGCGGCATCGACCCTCTCCCAGCGTACCAGTGGCATACGGCAACGAACCTCGTTTTTGGTTGGGGTAAAGAACGACAAAAAGGTGCGTTTCCGGCTTCGAACTGTACGGAAAGCTTTCCCAGGTACGCTTTTTGATTGAATGCCCGAAATTTTTCCGGCGTAAACCCGCAAGGTACGCCGGAAAGCGGAAATCGACGATCTACTCCCGAAGAAGCGCTTCGGTTACCGCGTGGTAAAAAGGAGGGATTCGGCATTGTCCGCCGGATGTTTCCCCAATCTCCGCGTACCTTGCGTGGGTGAGCATCCCGGGCATGAAAGTAGACAAGATCGCGACCCTCACCGGGCACCGCGACTGCGTGTATGCGCTGGAAGGGGCGGACGAGCCGCACCGGTTTTTTTCGGCGGGCGGCGATGGTTTGGTGGTGCAGTGGAATCTGCAAAACCCTTCGGACGGCGAACTGATCGCCCGGGTCCCCGCCTCGGTGTACGCCATCCGCTACCGGCGGGAAACCGACCAACTGTGGGTGGGTCAGAATTTCGAGGGCATTCACGTCATCGACCTGCGAAAGCGGGAGGAACAAAAATCCCTCAAGCTCACCGCCGCCGCCATCTTCGACATTCAGTTCTGGGACGACTACGCCCTCGTCGGCGCGTCCGACGGCACGCTTATCGTGGTGAGCGTTCCCGACTTGGCGGTAAGGAAACACCTCCGGGCGTCCGACAAGAGCGTACGCTGCCTGGCCCTGAACCCGTTGCGCCGGGAAGTTGCCGTCGGCTACAGCGATTCGTTCATCCGGGTGTTCAGCCTGGATGACTTCCGCTTGAAGCACGCCTTCGAGGCCCACGCCAACTCCGTCTTCACCCTCGCCTACGCGCCCGACTACCGCTACCTGCTGAGCGGCAGCCGGGACGCTCACCTGAAAATATGGAACGCGGAACCGCCCTACGCCCTCCACCAATCCATCGTGGCGCACACCTACGCCATCAACCACGTCACTTACCGCCCCGATGGCCGCCTTTTTGCCACCGGCAGCATGGACAAATCCATCAAGGTGTGGGATGCGCACGCCTTCCGGTTGCTGAAGGTGATCGACCGCGCCCGCCACGCCGGGCACGGAACTTCGGTCAACAAACTGCTGTGGACGGAGTACGCCAACCAACTGGTTTCCGGCAGCGATGACCGTACGCTCTCGGTGTGGGAAACGGGTTTTGAATAGGGATCGGCCCGCCAATCCCGAACGGGTATTTCTTCAGTATTGAATTTTTTGGTGGTCAATCCCTTAACTTTGTGGGATGTATGGTTTATTTTATAATAAATTTACAGACAAGCCGCCCTTGCTGCCGGGCCGATAACCGGAATAAAAACCGCCAAGTGCATCATTCTTTTCCCCCGCGTCACCGTCCAAGCCCGGTAACTTGAATCGTAACTGCCAAACGTATGAAGATAACACCCATTGAAATCCGACAGAAGACTTTCGAGAAGGTCTTCCGGGGATACGAGAAAGAAGAAGTAAGCGCTTTCCTGCTTTCCCTTTCGCAGGAATGGGAAAGGTTGACCGACGAGAACAAAGAGTACAAGTTCAAATTGGAGATGGCGGAACGGGAAGTGAAAAAGCTCAAGGAAGTAGAAAATTCCCTGTACCGAACCCTGAAAACCGCCGAGGACACCGGTACCCACTTGATTGAGCAGGCGACCAAATCGGCGGACCTGCGCCTGATGGAATCCCAGCAGAAAGCCGAAATGATGCTGGCCGACGCCCAGAACCGCGCCAAGATCCTGGTGATGGAAGCCGACAAGCAAGCCAAGCAGGCCATGGAAGAGATGCTCGCCGAACTAAAATCCCTGGAAAGGGATTTTCGCGCCATGGAAAACATGCGGGACAACATGATGATGGAGCTGAAGAGCATGGCCAACGATACGCTCGAACGGGTAAATCGCCTGGACGCCAAGAACGCCCACGTGTCGTTTGGCAGCAAAATTCGGGAAGTGAAGGATTTAATTGACCGCAAGGCCAGCAATCCCTACGAGGAAGACCGGCTTTACGTCTCATCCCGGGAGGAACCACCCCGGCAATTGCCCGAGGAAACCGGACCGGCGCGACCGGAGACGGCGAAAGCCACCAACGGAAAGCAGGAACCGGCGGGAGAGGCTCCGGCCAAGCCGGTTCCGTCCCCGGTGGCCTACCAACCCGCGGCGGTGGAGCAGAAGAGGGCGGGCTCCTTCTTCGATGAATTGGAAGAAAACTGACCGTTCGCCCCTGGCTACCTTCCCAACCCAGAACTCAATCCAACCATGGGTGTCGTTGCTTTAGAAGGAATGGAGTTTTTTGCCTACCACGGGTACTACGACGAGGAACAGAAAACCGGCAATCGCTACTCCATCGACATCGCCGTTACGGCGGACGTGGGGGGAGCGGCCCAGCAAGACCGCCTTAGTCTGACGATCAACTACGAAGCGCTCTACCAAATCATTGCCGAAGAGATGGCGCGCCAGTCGCGCCTGTTGGAACACATTGCCGAACGGATCATCGAACGCACCTACCAGGCCTACCCCCACGCGGAATCGGTGGAAGTGAGCGTCTCCAAGTACAATCCCCCCATCGGCGGCGTGTGCACCCGGGCCAGGGTGACGCTGAAAAAATAGGCAAAACCCGGCATCGGCCAAAATTCCCCAAACCACGGGCGTGTTTGCCACTGGGTTGGTAAAAGTTAGCGGAGCTTCTTATACCAGTATCAAGTAGTCAGCAAATAAAATATTGAATACTAAATATTGACGTAATTCTTTGGTTAGCATTGGAAAAGCACGCTGGCCGCCAGCCCGGGTGCTTTTTTGTTTTACGCCTGGTTGCCATCCCCGGGGATATTCTCTAATTTAACCGTTCATTAACCACCTAAACGCCTTATTCAATGAAAAAGATGACCTTGCTCATTGGTGTGAGCACTTTCCTGGCCCTGGCCGGTTTTGTTCCGTCCCCGCATTCCGTCAACGAAGCCGCTCCGACGATTGTCGAGGATGCTACCGTGTACATCTACCGCGGTGGGCAGGCCTTCAGCGCCGGTTTGAACTACGTAGTGGAAGCCAACGGAAACAAAATCTGCCGGTTGAGCAACAACAAATACATTGAATATAAAACTGCCCCGGGCAAGATCAATTTCACCGCACACCGCGGCGGCGTGGAAATCCTGAAGAAGGAAACGGGCATCGACCTGGACGTGGAAGCCGGCAAGAAGTACTACATCAAGTGCGACGTCAAGTCGAGCATCACGCGGACGCGCCTGGAAATGTCGGAAGTCACGGCCAACACCGGGGAACGGGATTTGCAGAAGCTCAAGCCCGATACCTGCATGGAAGAGGCCAGCGGGAAATGAGTTTTGCGGCCATCTGGTGGTCACGCCCGGGATCAGGCAATGACCAGCCACCGGATGGCCAATCCGCCCACCAATACCCGTTCGCTTACCGGGGTAAAAAGAGATTTCCGGTCCGCCTTTGCGCCGTTGCAACGGCCGATCCAGGTCAAAAGTAAAGCAGGAGTTCGCTCAACGTCTCCTGCTGTTTTTATGCGTTGCTTACCAAAAAACAGCCGTGGTTTATGGGAATACGGAGCGGGCCGTTCAAGCCCTTGGTTTTTCTGGGGATGGTATTTTTGCTAACGACGGAAACGGCGGGGGCCCAACCGTCGAAGTTCTGGCAATGGGTCAGCCGTACGAGTCGCCGCTTCGTAAACGATTCATTGCCCCCCGACAAGCCCCGCTTTCTGGTCTACCCCACCCTGGCCTATACCCCCGAAACCAGCGTGGAAATCGGCGCTTCTTCGTTGCTGCTGTTTCACGCCAAAAATAACTTCGAGCAGAACCGGCTCAGCGAAGTCCAAGCCTTTACTTTTGTTACGCTTCGAAATCAGTACGGAATCTGGCTCGAACACGCCATCTACGGGGATCAGGACCGGTGGTTCTTCCTGGGAAGGGTCCGGTTTCAGCGTTTTCCCCTCCTCTACTACGGGATCGGGCCGGAAACTTCCGGCGAGGGAGAGACGGAGGTCGACGCCAACAGTTTCCAACTGCGGGAAAGGGTGCTGCGGAAGATCGTGCCCAATTTCTTCGTGGGGGTGGAAATGGATTACCAGAAGCTCTACCGGGTCAACTTCGAGCAACCGGAAGGAGGATACCCGCTCGGCTCGGAGGGTTCGGCCAACCTGGGTTTGGGAGCCGGATTGGTCTACGACAACCGACACAACGTACTGAACGTCCGGAAAGGGTTCTTCAGCGAAGTGGCGGTGCTGAACTACCGCGACCGCTGGGGCAGCGACTACAATTTCTACGGCGTCAACGTGGACGCCCGGCTTTTCCGGACCGTTCGGGATAAGCAGGTGCTCGCCTGGCAACTGGTCGGTAATTTCCTGTCCGGGGAGGTGCCCTTCAACCAACTGGCTTTGCTGGGCAACGAAACGCTGATGCGCGGCTATTACACGGGCCGTTACCGCGACAAAGCCTACCTGGCCTCCCAAGTGGAATACCGCTGGCTCCCCTTCCCGTTCAGCAAGCGGTTCGGCGGGGCTGCCTTCCTGGCGGCCGGGGCGGTGGCACCGGGTGCGGGCGAATTTCGGTGGAAAAATGTATTGCCGAGCGGAGGCGTCGGGTTGCGGTACCTGGTATTTCCCAGAAAGGACATTTTCCTCCGGGTCGACGTCGGTTTTACCCGGGAAGGGGTCAACTTCTACGTCTTCAGCGGCGAAGCTTTTTAATGGATAGTGGATAGTTGACAATGGTCATAGTGAGCGAAGTCGAACTGGGATAGTTGACAATGGTCATAGTGAGCGAAGTCGAACTGGGATAGTTGACAATGGTCATAGTGAGCGAAGTCGAACTGGGATAGTTGACA
>JACMKY010000041.1 GCA_014379925.1 Cytophagales bacterium
AACCGTTCTCCTGTCCTTCGGGCTGGTGGTGCTGGTGATTTTCGTGTTCCTCCGCGACTGGCGCACGACCCTGATTCCGGTGCTGGCGATTCCGATTTCGCTCGTCGGCTCCTTCTTCATTATGTACATCGCCGGCTTCTCCATCAACATCCTCACCCTGCTGGGCATTGTGCTGGCCACGGGCCTGGTGGTGGACGATGCCATTGTGGTGCTGGAAAACATTTACCAGAAAATCGAGGGCGGCATGGATCCGACGGAGGCCGGGCACAAGGGATCGCAGGAAATCTTGTTTGCCATCCTATCCACCACCATTACCCTGGCGGCGGTGTTCCTGCCGATCGTGTTCCTGCAGGGACTAACGGGCCGGCTGTTCCGCGAATTCGGGGTGGTTGTGGCCGGGTCAGTCATCATATCCGCCTTCGTATCGCTCACGCTGACGCCGATGATGAGCGCGCGCTTCCTCAGAAAGAAGGAACGAAAAAATAAGCTGTACCGGTTAACGGAGCAGTTTTTCGAAAACCTCACGACGGGGTACAACCGCAGCCTGCAATCGTTCATGCGGCACCGCTGGATTGCCATCGCGGTCATGGTGGTGGCCTCGGCCGCCATTGTGCTCATCGGCTCCCGACTGCCTTCGGAATTGGCTCCCCTGGAGGACAAGAGCCGGTTGCGGGTTGCCGCCACCGCGCCCGAAGGCACTTCCTACGAACTAATGGACGCCTACATCCAACGGATTGCGGCGGTGGTGGACACGATGCCCGAGCGGGCATCGATCATGGCCATCACCGCGCCGGGTTTCGGGGCGACTTCCGCAGTGAACTCGGGCTTCGTGCGCATAACCCTGGTGGCGCCCGATCAACGCGGGGCCACGCAGCAGGAACTGGCCGACCGGGTAAGCAGCGCGTTGCGTCCGTTTAATTTCGCCCGTACGTTCGTGGTGCAGGAACAGACCATCGGCGGGGGGCGCGGTGCCGGTTTGCCCATTCAGTACGTTATCCAGGCCCCCAACTTCGAAAAGCTGAAGGAAGTGATGCCCCGGTTCCTGGAAAGAGCCCAGGACAACCCCAAGTTTCAGGCGGTCGATCTGAACCTGAAATTCAACAAGCCGGAACTGCGGATCGAGATCGACCGCGAACGGGCGAGGATTCTGGGTGTATCGGTCATGGACATCGCCGAAACGCTGCAGTTGTACTACAGTGGCCAGCGGTTCGGGTACTTCATCAGGGACGGCAAACAGTACCAAGTGATCGGGCAGGCCAACCGCGCCAACCGCGACGAGCCGCTCGACCTCAGTTCCATCAATGTGAAAAACACCCGGGGTGAGTTGATCAAGATGGACAACGTGGTGCGCCTGAGCGACCAGAGCAGCCCGCCGCAACTCTACCGCTACGACCGCAACGTGGCCGCCACCATCTCGGCCTCCCCGGCCAAAGGGGTTACGTTGGGAGAGGGCATTGAGGAGATGGGAAAGATTGCCTCCGAGATGCTCGACGATACGTATTCGACCACGCTGGCGGGTACTTCCAAGGAGTTCGCCGAAAGTTCGAGCAGCCTGCTGTTCGCCTTCCTGCTGGCGTTGGTGCTGGTATACCTCATCCTGGCCGCTCAGTTCGAGAGCTTTACTGATCCGCTCATTATTATGTTTACCGTGCCGTTGGCCCTCACCGGGGCGGTGTTGTCGCTGTGGCTATTCGGACAAACGCTCAACATCTTCAGTCAGATCGGCATCATCGTGCTGGTGGGGATCGTGACCAAGAACGGAATCCTGATCGTGGAATTTGCCAATCAGCGCAAGGAGGAAGGCTTGTCGGTAACCGAGGCAGCCGTGGATGCCGCCACGCAACGGTTGCGGCCCATCCTGATGACCAGCTTGGCCGCGGTGCTGGGGGCTTTGCCCATTGCCCTGGCGTTGGGGGCGGCTTCCAAGAGCCGGATGCCGATCGGAATCGTCATCATTGGCGGGTTGCTTTTTTCGCTGGTGCTCACCTTGTACGTGATTCCGGCTTTGTATTCCTATATTTCCAGCAAGAAAGCGACGACGCGGCCGGAACCCCAACCCGTGGAAGCCGCCGTTGCCTGACAACAGAGTTGGACTGGGTTGCTTTCGCAACGCTCCTGCGGAGGGGTGAATGGGGTTTGAAGCGTTGGTGGGGTTGGGAAGGTGGATAATCATGCATTTTGCTGTTTCGGCGGAGGGCCGCCCCGAGAAATCCTACTCTACTAACCCTTTCGACTTCATCTACCCTCCCAACCCTACTAACCTTCCCAACCCTTCTAATCCAATTAAGATGAGTAAATGCTTTCTTCGGTTTCTTCTGGCGTTGGGCGTTGCCTTCCCTTTGGGGGCAATGGCCCAGGATACGCTCACGCTTGAAAAGGCCATCCGGGTCGCCCTGGAAAATAATTACGCCATCAAGATCGTGCAAGGCCGGAAGGAGATCGCGGCCAACGACGTAACGCGGGGCAACGCCGGTTTCCTGCCGCTCGTGGATGCCTCCGTTGCCCGCAACTACGACACCCGCAACGTCATCCGGCAAGAAAATTTCAACCCCGCCGTAACGCCCATTACCAACGTGCGGGGCATCAACAACAACAATTCCAGCGCGGGCGTGAACCTGGCGTGGACCATCTTCGACGGGCTGGCCATGTTCGCCGCCTACGACCAACTCCGGGAAATTGAGGCGGCGGGACAGGAAAACGCCGAAATCACCATCGAAAATACCGTGGCCCAGGTCGGCAATGCCTACTACGACCTCCTTCGGCAACAAGAGCGGCTGAAGTTGCTCAAGGAAGCCCTCGCCATTTCCAAGGCCCGGAGCGACCTGGCCCGGGCGCGCAACGAAGTGGGTGCCGGTTCCAAGGTGGACTTCCTGAGTTCGCAGGTGGATTACAACGCCGACAGTTCGGCGTTGATTTCTCAGCAGCAGACGGTGGCGAATACCGTCATCAACCTGAACCGGCTCCTGACCCGCGACATCCGCACCCGGTTCGTCACCAACGACACTATCGTTCCGGATTCAACCCTCTCGCTGGAGACCCTCCGCCAATCGGTGTTGCAGCAAAACCCGAACCTGCTGCTGGCCCAGCGCAACCGCAACGTGGCCTACCTGGAGACGCGCCGGCTAAAGGGCGGGCGTTTTCCCCGGATCGACGTGCTGTCGGGTTACAACTACGCGGAACTGAACAACGGACCGGGATTGAACTTCGGCTTGCGCACCAACAAAAACGCGGTGTTCAACTACGGCCTGCGGGCCACGGTGAACGTTTTCGGCGGCTTCAACCAGAACCGGCTCATCCAGAACGCCCGGATAAACGAGCAGATCAACGACTACCAGATTGAAGATGTCCGCATTCAACTCGATGCCGACCTGGAGCGTGCCTACCTCAACTACCGCAACAGCCTGGCTTTGCTCGGGCTGGAAAAACAGAACTATACCATCGCCCAACAAAACGTGGTCATCGCCCTGGAGCGCTACAAGGTTGGCACCTCCACCGCCCTGGAACTGCGGGAGGTGCAGCGCAACAACGTGGCCGCCGTGAACCGGCTGATTGAGGCCAGCTTCAACGCCAAACTGGCCGAAATCGAGTTGCTGCGCCTCAGCAGCTCCATCCTCGAGGATCTCAATCCCCATCCGCAGCCCCAAGCGAAGTGAGTCTGCTCCACCCATGAACAAGCGCCTGCTGCAAATCTCGGTTGCCCTCGTCGGGCTGGCGGGCTTGGTGCTTGCGGTGTACGCGCAACTGGGCGGCTTCAAGCCGGTGGCCGTCTACCTGGTGCGTTCGCCGGGACCTCAACGGCTGGCGGGCGCTTCCTTCGAAGGCAACGCCCGGGATTCCCGGCTGGACAGCCTCTTCCAAGCAGTCCGCCAACTTCACCAGCGCGGGCAGTTGAGGGGAACCCTGGGCTCCATTTATTACGAAGTTTCCCCCGAGAGGCGCCGTAAGGGAGAAGTCAGCGCCTTCGTGGGCGTTTGGTTGGCCGATTCCGCGGCTTCCTTGCCCCGGGGATACCGCTTGCGGACGGTGGGGGCTTCCCGCCTGGTGCAGGCGCGGATTGAATCGCACTTCCTGGTGTCGCCCTTACCGGAGAAGGTGCAAGTCGCCATGCGCGAATACGCCCGGCAGCGGAAATTGCAGACCGAAAATTTCGTAATGGAGAAGTATTTGAATGACGAATCCATTACCTTGGAAACGCCGGTAAAATAAGCAGTCGTAAGTCGTAGGTCCTGCAAGCCCATAGCCGGAAACGATTGACGATTACTGGGCATTCGCTCATCAGACATCATTTACGTCCCCGTTTGAAAAACCAAAATTCCAATGGGATGAATAATGGATACTTTTTTGTTTAATTGTTTTATTTACAATGATTTGCGTGACTTACAACTTGTGACCAAAGATATGGAAAAGAAACTGCGGCGTCCCCTCAACGACCGGATGCTTTCGGGGGTTTGCGCGGGCATTGCCCGCTACTTCGACGTGGATCCCACGCTGGTCAGGGTCCTTTTTGCCGTTGCCACCGTCGTCGGCGTTGGTTCGCCCATTCTCATCTACATTGTGCTGATCTTCGTGATGCCCAACGAGCCGGCGTTGCCTTAGGGGCAGCCATCGGTTCTCCGCCGTCCGGCAGGGGAGTAAAAACAGCCTGGGCAATCCATTCATGAACGCATTCACCAGAAACTGCCGCCCGTTGGTCCTGCTGACCACCCTGCTGGTCGCCTGTGACCGCGGACCCGATCCGCAGACGCAAGCGCAAGCAGTAGTGGACGAGGCGATTCGCGCCCACGGCGGGGAGCTTTACCAGCGTGCCACGGTGGTTTTCGATTTCCGGGATAAGCACTACCGCCTCCGGCGCAACAACGCGCAGTTCAGCTACGAACGCACATTCCACGATTCCACGGGCCAGGTGCGCGACGTGCTGGACAACGAGACTTTTTTCCGGGAAATAAACGGCAGAAAAGCCACCCTCACCGAAAAACAAACCCGTTCGTTTCGGGCATCCCTCAATTCCGTCGCTTACTTCGCCTTGCTGCCCTACGGACTCAACGACGCGGCCGTGCGGAAGCGCTACCTGGGCGTGACCACGCTGGAAGGGGAACCCTACCGCAAGGTACAAATCACGTTCGGGGCCGAAGGCGGCGGCACCGACTACACCGATACGTTCGTTTACTGGATTCACCGCCGGCGATACACGGTGGATTACCTGGCCTACACCAACGAAGGCCTTCGCTTCCGGCAAGCGGTCAATTCCCGGGTGGTGAACGGCATTCGCTTTTCCGATTACGTCAACTACGAAAGCCCCACCCATCCCAAGGCCCCGGTCACCGCGCTCGACAGCCTGTTCACGGCGGGAAAATTGCGTAAACTCTCCGACATCGTCACGGAGAACATTCGGGTAAACTACCCGTGATTCCGGATCGTAACAACGCCAAAAATCATTCCCTCCGTAAACGCGCAAACGGCTAATTTGCGGAAGTGCCACGGAAACGTCGCGGGGCACTTTTAAAATAGCCTCGCCCACGAAGTGATCGCGTTCCTATGAATCAAAATAGCCGTAAGTCAAACTGTTACCCGTTCGTCCGGTTGTCAGCCCTCCTGCTGGGTGCGGCGTTTTTTCGGGCCTGGCCGGGTTTGGCCCAGGTAAAAATCGATACTTCCCGGTCGCCCGACTACCTGGTGAGGGAGGTCCTGCTTGGCGACGGGGTGTGGGCGGGGAACGTTCGGTACACGGGAGCAAAATCGGCGCTGGGCCTGTTCGACGACCAATCGGGCATTCTCTCCTTCAGGCGGGGGATCCTGCTCTCCACTGGCCACGTTCTGGCGAGCCAGGGACCCAACAAGGCCACGGATACGGGCTACATGCACCGGACGGCGGGCTACCCGGGCCTCGATTCCATTGCCAAGGGGCGTACCGGCGACGCGGCCGTGCTGGAATTCGATTTCGTTCCCGCGTCCGAAAACCTCTCCTTCCACTTCGTGTTCGCCTCCGAAGAATACCCGGAATACGTGGGATCCAAGTACAACGACGCGTTTGCTTTCTTCATCAATGGTCCCGGACTGGATGGTCCCGGACTGGACAACGTCAACCTGGCCACGCTGCCCAACTCCCGGGTACCGGTTACCGTCAACAGCATCAACGACCGCAAGAACCGGAAATATTACCTCGACAACCCGGCGGAAAGCATCCACGACCCCGTGCTCTACGACGTGAGGAAGAAAAAGGTGGTCCGCAACAAGCGGTTCAACAAAGCTTCCGGCTTGCCCAAGTACAACCTGCAGTTCGACGGCTTCACCACGGTGCTGAAGGCGTCCTGCCGGGTGGTTCCGTCGGAGGTCTACCACCTCCGGATCGCGATCGCCGACGTGGGGGACTTTATCCTGGATTCGGGCGTTTACCTGGTCGCCAATTCGTTGCGGAGCGAAGGCGGTCGCCCGGTGGCCATCCGGAATCCGTTCGATGTCCCCGTGGCACCCCCCCAGGAACTGCCAGCGAAGCGCGACCCCGTTTCCGTAGCGGAGGCACCCCTCGCCGACGGGTTCCACTGCACCGTGGAATTTGCGTTTGATTCATCCGAACTTACCGACGAGGCCACCGCCAACGTGAAGGAAGCCGGCGCGTACCTGCTCCAGCGTCCGGGTTGGCGGGCGGAAGTGATCGGCCACACCGACAGCGTCGGTACGGATGCCTACAACGCGGCGCTTTCCCGCCTCCGGTCGCGGACCGTGGCCCACTGCCTGACCCAACTGGGGGTTGACCCGGGCCGGTTGAAAACCGAACACCGGGGCGAAAAAGAACCCGTCACTTCCAACCAAACCGAGCCGGGAAGGGCCCGGAACCGGCGGGTGGACATCATCTTCCGGCCCGGCTGATTGCGATTTGCCGTTTGGTTTTACCAGAACACGCTGGCGAGATTGCGCGGTAAAACCACGGCGGGCAACCAAAATCCAGCGGTTCTTTTCGCGCCGTCCCGTCCAGCGTTCGCACTGCCGGACGCCACCGCTGTGGAACGGAACGGCGATGCGGAGCGAGTTAATGCGACCGACTTCCTCGCGCGGGTCTTCGACGTACCAGCAACAAAACAATCGCCGATTAGTAGAATTAATTTTCTTTTGTCGAGCTAAATAGATAGCTTGGCGGGCGGGCGGAATCATTTAAGACCGCACCGGAGCGGGCGTTTGAAGCAATTTTAAAAAGATCAGCCACCTATGAAACGAACCTTGGTAGCCCTGTTCCTGACGCTCATCGGGTCAATTGTTGCCTTCGGCCAGACAACGAGTGCGGAGAAAAAATCTACCGGAAATGACGAGGCGGGGATCAAGAAGGTCTTGGCTGATTTCA
The DNA here is from genome assembly GCA_014379925.1 of Cytophagales bacterium. Classification (GTDB taxonomy): domain Bacteria; phylum Bacteroidota; class Bacteroidia; order Cytophagales; family ES-bin-26; genus ES-bin-26. The sequence goes on from JACMKY010000041.1 coordinate 7,337, forward strand.
TAGTGGCCTGGAACCAGCACGACGCCAAGGCCTTCTCGATGGTTTTCTCGGAGGACGCCGACTTTACGAACGTGATTGGGATGAGCGCGCACGGACGGGCGGAGGTGGAAAAGTTTCACGCGCCGTTGTTTGCGAGCCGGTTCAAGGACACGGACCAGAAAATCACGGACCAGAAAATCCGGCTGGTCCGCCCGGACGTGGCCGCGGTTGACGCGTGGTGGGAGATGACCGGGGCAAAAGATGCGGAGGGAAAAGACATTCCACTGAGAAAAGGACTGTTGAATTTCATCATGACCAAAGAGCGGGGCCAGTGGTTGATCACGGTCATGCACAACATGAATTTACCAGTCTCACCCTGAAGAAGAGAAACGCGGAGTCGGTTGCCATCGGCGCGGGCGCGCTTAACCACGCACGTTACGCACCCGACCGCGAATCAGGTGCCTTTTTCCGTAATCCCTGCGCCGTGGGCGAAGCCGAGCATTGGATGGGTACTCCCTCGCCGTCGGAGATCAGGGAACCGGAATGACTGCGAATGGATGGCGACGGCCCCGGTAACCAAATAAGGGGCGGCGGTGGGCTTATTTCTGTTGAACCGATTTTTTCTTTTTACGGTAATTGTTCCTACTTTAACCGCCTGGTGATGCGTTGAGCAACCGTGCGGCTTTGCGGGCGGCCAAGAACGGACGGCGGATTTTTTAGCTGGTATCATTTTTTCGCCCGACCCGAAACAGCACGGAGGATTGTGTTCAATGAACGGAAAAACCAGCCTGACGATCCCACTGCTGCCGTGCGTGTCGCTCGACGAAACGCTGAATTTCTGGCAAGCACTGGGATTTACCGTAACCTTCCAACAGCGGTCGCCGAACGCGTACGCGGTGATGCGGTACGACGATTATGAACTGCATTTTTTCGGCCTCAAGCAACTCAACCCACCCGATAATTTCAGCACCTGTCTGGTTATCGTGCCGGAAGTCGAGCCGTTGCATCGTACGTTTGCGGAGCGGTTGCGGGAGTCGTTGGGAAAGGTGCCCGTCAAAGGTTTTCCCCGCATCACCCGGATGAAACCGGCCCAAAGCCGTTTCACCGTGACCGACGTTGCGGGGAACTCCGTCATTTTCATTAAGCGCGGAGGGGAAGACGATGCCGCGGCGAACGCGTACAAAAAGGCGGGGCAAACGCCTCTGCGGCGAGCAATTCAAGTGGCCGCCCGGTTGCGGGATTTCAAAGGGGATGACGCGGCGGCGGCCAAAGTCCTGGATGCCGCATTGGCCCGTCCCAACCAGGAAACGGCCCTTGATTACGCCCGCGCGCTGGCCGCGCGCATTGAGCTGGCAGTGGCGATGGATGACCCCGAAGGTGCCCGCGGGTGGCACGCGCAATTCAAGCAGTTGTCACTCTCCGCAATTGATCGCCAAGCGCTGCGCGACGAACTGGCGGCACTGAACGATCTGGAACGCGCCCGCCCACTGGATGGACAACCGTAGCCGATGCCAGGATTCTCGCCCAAAACTCTCATAAATCAGGCGGCTGGCAGGAAATCGGATAGTCAAGTTGATACTGGGATTCTAGACTTTTGCGCATGAAAAACGTTGAATTTTTACAACCGATCTTTACCGCGCATCTTTTTGCAAACGTAGAAAGCTTGCTGATTGAACTTTTGCGATCTCTCGATTCCGATGAATGGGAGCAACAAACCGTCGCCCCGCAATGGAAAGTTAAGGACGTTGCCGCCCACCTGCTCGACACGCAATTACGCAAACTCTCCCTTGTTCGGGACGGGTACGCACCCGAAACCCCGAGTTTTGCTCCGGATGCCGATTTTGTCTCGTTCATCAATCGGCTCAATCACGAGGGCGTTTCAATTTACCGGCGACTCAGCCCGGAAGTTTTGATTTCGTTGCTGGAATTTGCTTCGCGCGAAAGCGACGAGTACCATCGCTCGCTCGATCCGCTTGCCAAGGCGCAGTTTGCGGTTAGCTGGGCTGGGGAAGAAGAATCGTTAAATTGGTTTGACACCGCCCGCGAATTTACCGAACGCTGGCATCACCAGCAACAAATCAGGTTGGCAACCGACAAACCGGGAATAATGACGCGGGCGCTTTACTTTCCCGTTTTGGACGCTTTTATGCGTGCTTTGCCCTTCCATTACCGAAATACGGAAGCCAAGCCAAACAGCCTGGCGCAATTCACCGTGTCAGGCGCGTGCGGTGGTTCGTGGTATTTGTACCGGGATGCAATTGGCTGGAAGTTAATTGCCCAGGCAGTTGGGGATAAAATTGCAGAAGTCACCCTTCCGCAAGAAATTGCTTGGCGCATTTTTACCAAAGGCATTGATAAACAAAGTGCGTTAGCTCAGGTAAACGTCAGCGGTGACGAAAAAATAGGGCTTCACGTCGTCAATATGCTATCCATTGTAGGATAATGAATTAACGGTCTGATTTTCGTTTGTTGACGGTTGTCGTTCGTGAAATCGCCGTCCAACGAATCATTCGACCGGATGAGCAAGCCTCTCCGGCCGGGTTTGTCGTTCGCTGCGGTTCGGTCAATTCCAGCGTTGGGAGGTACCGCAGGTCGTCAGAAATCAGGGGTTTAGCCCGATAACGAATGGGCGTTATCCAACTCCGGTAGCTAAACCAGCGGATAGGGCGATTTTATTTTTCAGGAGATCATCTGCTCATGGCACAATCCACTTGGACTTCGCTCGAAATTACCAAATTGGTTATTGGTGGGTTAACGCCGCTTATTCTTTTGTTCCTGGGTATTTGGGTGAACCGTATTATTAAACGCATTGAAGCTGCTCAGTGGGCCAACCAAAAGCTCATCGAAAAGCGCATTGCTATCTACGACGAGTTAGCCCCTTTGGTAAACGACTTGTACTGCTACTATCTGTGCGTGGGAAACTACAAGGAACTAACTCCGGCACAGATCGTCGATATAAAAAGGAAATTGGATAAAAAGGTATACATCTACGCGGCGCTGTTCTCGTCTGAATTCATCGATAGCTACAATGAATTTATTCACCTTTGTTTCCAAACCTACGTCGGCGCGGGGCATAACGCAAAGTTACGAACCGCAATCAAACATCCGACTGGAGGAGATCGAACGAAGGTCTCCTCGTTTCCTTGGCAAGAAGAGTGGAACCATATCTTTTCAAATGGGGAAGATTGTTGCCCACTCACACAAACTCGTATTTCTTACGAGAATTTGATGTCCCGTTTTTCAAATGAATTAGGTGTCGGCTTGGAGTCGGGTAAGCACGGGCGGAGAAAAGATGTGCGGCAACCAAAGAGCCAGGATCGGGTCGAAGTTGCTGAACGCGGCGGAACTTAACCACCGCGTTTTTTGGCTAAGCTGGTCAAGCCGCGATCGCCCGTGCCCAACCACGGCTGGTGGCGGCCGGCCTTCAGAGGCTTTCCAGGTGTTCCACCAGGGTTTTGATGTCGGAGAGGGCGTAGCGCTGGCAGCGGTTGAACAGGATGGTCTTCCGTCCCTGATCGGCGTACGTCCAATACAGCTCGGTATCCCGGGCATTGCTCGCCAGCAACCGGATCAGGTGGTTGCCGTAGTAGGCATCCGGATCACGGCCCCCGGAAACGACGGATTGGGCCAGCGCACTGGCTTCCTGAAGGCAGGCGTTTAACTTGGTCACGTTGGCCTCGCTCTCCGACAAGGCCCGGATTTGCTCACCGATGGCCCTTAGCCGGCCCAAACTTCCGTGGTACGCCTCCATAATTTTTCCCTTTCGGAAGTAGTGTTCGGAGTAAGCTACGCAAATCAATCGAAACCGGACGCGAAAGGTACACCAACCGACGGATCCACGGTGGGCAGCACGGATCAGGACACAAGTTTATTGGGGTATCGACGGGCGAACCGTGATTTCTTCCGTTGAAAACGGTGACTGTGCGCCGGAAAGGCGTGAATTTTTCGTCCCTGGTTGCCGGAGCCACCCGGGTGTCGACGGGGGCGGGCGTTGGCGTTGAGTCAAACTTTCGCGCCACTGGTCAGAGACCCCGGCCCGGCGGTATGGCAGTGGGTTACCGGAATGAGCGCCGGGGCGAGAAATTTTTGCTAGATTACCCGGCTGACCGTTGACTACCGCGGTCACTTCTGTATCCCACGTTATCATCCCAACTTCCCATGGCAACCTACACCTTGGTAAAAGAGGCCGACATCGAGCACAAGAACGAGTACTACGAGGTACGCATCAACCAAAACGGCCAATTCCTCCGGAGTCTTTTCTTCACCACCAACGAGGAAAATCTGGAAGACTGCGCCGCCGAAATTGTGGCCCAGCACGCCAACGGCGCCGCCGACTGGCGCGTGATTCCCCACCGGAAGCACTGAATGGAAGGGCCAGCTGGTGGGGAAGCCGGGATGCGGTCAGGAAAGCAGTGCCTGGCCGGCCACCTTCTCCTGAAAACGGATCTGGGATTCCCGGATGATGCGCAGGGCGGCTTCCCGGCTGTCCCAGCCTTCGATGCCCACCTTTTTCTTTTCCAGTTCCTTGTAGATGGCAAAGAAGTGCTCAATCTCCTTCATCAGGTGGGGATTCACTTCGCTGAGGTCGCTGATCTGGTTCCAGTACGGATCGCTCACGGGTACGCAGAGGATTTTTTCGTCCGGTCCTTTCTCGTCGTACATCTTGAACAAGCCGATGGGCTTGACCTCGATCAGGCAGCCGGGAAAGGTGGGATCGGTCACCAGCACCAACACGTCGATGGGATCCCCGTCGAGACCCAGGGTTTCGGGAATGAAGCCGTAGTCGCTGGGGTAGTGCACCGAAGAAAACAGCATCCGGTCGTAGCGGATCATCTTTTTTTCGTAGTCGTATTCGTACTTGTTGCGGCTACCCTTGGGAATTTCCACGACGGCGTCGATGGTGAATGCGTTGCTTTGGGCCATGGGGTGAATGGAAGGATAAACGAGTGGGCGTGGCTACGGGTCAAAATTAGTCAAAAAGACAACGCCTCGCAACGGTGCCGCGCCAGTGATTCACCCGGCTTGGCAAAATTACGGGCAGAGTGTTTACTTTTGGCAGCCGGGAGGCACCAACGACACAGTCCGGCAACGAATTGCCTCGCCTTCTGACGAGGGATGTCCTTCACCCGCTCATCGTTTATTGCTGGAAAATGAATCTGCTGCCCGGCTACCACATTTTGGAGAAAATTATTACCTACGCGGGCACCGCCACCTACCGGGCGGAAAGGTGGAAGGACCGGCGGAAAGTGGTGCTCAAAATTCTCCTCAATCCCACCCCGGGCGCGGCGGAAGTGGACCGGTTCCGGCACGGCTACGAGGCGATCAGCCACCTGGCCATCCGGGGCGTACCCCACTGCTACGGCTTCGAAAACAACCACGACCGGCTTTTACTGGTGATCGAGGACTTCGGCGGGGTTTCCCTGAAGAAATACCGCGCCGAAAATCCGCTGGACTTGTTGGCTTGCGTGGGCGTGGCGGTTGGGCTGGCCGACGTGCTGGAGGGCCTGCACCAGCACCGGATCATTCACCAGGATGTCAATCCCTATCACCTGCTGGTCAACCCGCAGACCCTGGAAGTGGGGCTGACGGATTTTACGGTCGCCTCCGGCCCCGGCAAAGCGGACCGATCCGGGGTGGAAGCACTGCCGGCCGGGTCGTTGGCGTACGCATCCCCGGAACAAACCGGACGGATAAACCGGACGGTGGATCACCGAAGCGACTTGTATTCCCTGGGCGTTACGCTCTACGAACTGCTGACCGGCCGCCTACCCTTCGACGCCGAGAACGCCCTGGAATTGGTACACGGCCACATCGCCAAGAAGCCGCTACCCCCTTGCGCACTCGTTCCCGCCATTCCCCGCCCGCTTTCGGAAATCATCCTGAAACTGATGGCCAAAAATGCCGAGGACCGCTACCAGTCGGCTGCCGGACTGAAGGCCGATTTGCGGGCCTGCGAGCGGCAACTGGGGGAAACTGGCACCGTGGCACCCTTCAAGCTGGCCCAAAACGACTTTTCGGGCCGCCTGAATCTTTCCCGGAAATTGTACGGACGGGAACAGGAGTCGGGTACTTTGGCGGCGGCCGTCGGGCGGGCCGCGGCCGGCGGCCGGGAAATGCTGCTGGTGGAAGGCTACTCCGGCGTGGGAAAATCGGCGTTGGTTCACCAGGCATTTCCCCACGTCATCGCAAACGGCGGGGTGTTTATCGAGGGAAAGATCAACCAATTCCAGCGGAATGTGCCCTACCACGGATTCATCCAGGCTTTTGAAGAGTGGGTCCGGCTGGTGCTCCTGGAAAGCCCCGGCAACCTGGCGCGGTGGCGGGAAAGGATTCTGAAAGCGGTGGGTACGAACGGCAAAGTGCTGACCGGGGTGGTACCCAACCTGGAATGGGTGTTGGGCAAACTGCTTGACGTGCCGGACCTGGAGCCGGCCGAGACCCAAAACCGTTTCCACTACGTTTTTCGAAACTTCATCAAAGCCGTCTCGCAGGTCGCCCGCCCGCTGGTGGTGTTCCTGGATGATCTGCAGTGGGCCGATTCGGCTTCGCTGAACTTACTAAAAGTGATGATGACGGACCAGGAAGCCAAGCATTTGCTTTTTGTGGGCGCCTACCGGAACAATGAAGTGGTGACTTCCCATCCCTTCGCCACCGTCGTCGGGGAGATCGAGCGGGAAAAAGCCGGCGTCGGCCGAATCGGGCTCGATCCCCTGGCCTTGTCCTCGGTCAACGAGCTGATTACGGAAGCCCTGGGTTGCCCGGCCGCGTACGCGCAACCGCTCGCGGCGCTGGTGTACCACAAGTCGCGGGGAAACGCTTTCTTCGTCAACGAGTTCTTGAAAGCCCTCTTCGAGGAAAACCTGCTCACGTTCAGCTTTCACCAAGCCCGTTGGACCTGGGATGCCGAACAGATCGAACAGCGCAACATAACCGGGAACGTGGTGGAATTCATGGCCGGTAAGATTCAAAAATTGCCGAAGGCCACCCAGGAGACCCTGAAGTTGGCGGCTTGCATCGGCAACCGTTTCGATCCGAACCACCTGGCCATCGCCTGCGGGCGACCCCGGCCGGAATTACACCAGGACCTGCAGCCGTCGCTGGCGGAAGGGCTGGTGGTGCCGGTGGGCGAGCACTACCAGTTCGCCCACGACCGCATCCAGCAGGCGGTTTATTCGCTGATCGCCGAACCCGACCGCCAGCGGGTGCACCTGCAGATCGGGAAGTTGCTCTGGCAGGAAATCGGGGAAGAAAAAGACGACAGTCTCTTTGAAATCGTCAATCAGATCAACATCGGGCTGGAACTCGTCCGGGAGCCGTCCGAACGGGTTCAATGGGCGAACCTGAACTTGCTGGCTGGCCGGAAGGCCAAGCATTCGGCGGCTTACCGGCCGGCTTTCGACTACCTGCAAACCGGCATCGACCTGCTGCCAGCCGGGGCCTGGCGCACCCACTATCCCCTGGCCCTGGCCCTCTATACGGAAGCGGCCGGGGCGGCTTTCCTGAGCAACCACCCTGCCCAGATGGAAAACTGGGTGGAAACCGTCCTGCAAAACGCGGCGACGGTATTGGACCGGGTAAAGGTGTACGAGATCCGGATCCGGTCCTGCATCGCGCACCACCAATTGCTGGAAGCCGTCAACACGGCCCGGCGGGTGCTGGAACTGCTGAACGTACGGTTTCCCGAAAAACCCACCCGGTGGCACACGTTGCTGACGTTGCTGCAAACCAAGCTCGTCCTGCGGGGAAAACCGGTCGAGCACCTCCTCACCCTGCCTCCCATGCGAGACCCCGCCCACGAAGCGGTGGTGGCCATCGTGGCCAGCGTCGGGTCTGCGCTCTACCTGACCCGTCCGGATCTGTATCCCCTGTTGGTGTGCAAAGCCTTCCGGCTGATGGTCACTTCCGGCAACACTTTCTACTCCGGCTTCCTGTGTTCGGGATACGGACTGATTTTGAGCGGGGGATTGGGGGATTTGGACGCGGGCTTCCGGCTCGCCCAGGTATCCCTGAAACTGCTGGACGCCTTTCCCACCGAACACCTGCGTTGCAAGACCATTTTCATGGTCAACACCTACCAGGCCATCTGGAAAATTCCCCTCCGTAACACGCTGGATCCCCTCAAGGAAGCCCACCAACGGGGCCTTGACACCGGGGATGTGGAGTTTGCCGCCTATTCGGCCGTGAGTTATTGTTACCTGGCCTTCTACGCCGGCAATAACCTGCTGGAACTCGGTCGGGAGATGAAGACCTACCACGCGTCCATTGCGCAGGTCGGGCACGAAACCGCCCTCCGCATGAACGAGATCTACCAACAGACGGTATGCAACCTGACTTCGCCCGTGGCGGATCCCACCCTGCTCACCGGCGAGGCGCACGACGAGGGAAAGCTGCTGCCCTTCTACCGGGAGACCAAGGCCGAAATCGCTACCTTGTTTACCTACTCGTGCAAGTTGCTGCTCTCCTACGTGTACGGGCACTTTCCCCAAGCCCGGAAAGCGGCCGGTGAAGCCGAAAAGCTCCTGAAGGTGTCGAACGCGATTGCCGTTCCCCTGTTTTATTTCTACGGTTCGTTGGCGCAGCTGGCCGGGTGGGAGCAGGCGTCCGCTGCCGAACGGAGCCGCCGGCTCGGCAAGGTCCGCCGCAACCAGCGGAAATTAGGGAAACTGGCCCGCCACGCCCCGGTGAATTTCCTGCACAAGGTATACCTGGTGGAAGCCGAACTGCTCCGGGTGACCGCCCGGCCGGAAGCGGCGGCGGCCCTTTACGAAAAAGCCATTGCCTTGGCCCGGGAAAACCACTACCCCCACGAGGAGGCGCTGGCCTACGAAGTAGCGGGAAGGTTCTACCTGGGGCGGCAACAAACCGGTTTGGGCGAATTTCACCTGCAAAAAGCCCACCGGGCCTACTTGCAGTGGGGAGCGCTGGCGAAAGTAAAGGATTTGGAAAGGCGTTACCCGCCGTTTTTCGAGGTCGCTTTCTTTGCCGCCCCGCCACCCGACGAAGGCACCGCCTTGAAAGTTGAAACGCCCGCGCCCGGCTTCCCACCGGAGAGCAGTTCGGCGGTACTGGACCTGACCAGCCTCATGAAGGCGGCCACGGCCATTTCGAGCGAAACCGAACTCAACCGGCTGTTGGAAAAGCTGATCGAAATCGCCATCGAAAACGCCGGGGCGCAACAAGGATTCCTGCTGCTCGAGAAAGGCGGTGAACTGTTTATCGAAGCCGAAAGTTCGGTGGCGGCCAACCACCCGGTCACCGTCCTGCGTTCGGTTCCGGTGAAGGGCAATCCGCTGGTTTCCGAAGCCATCCTGCAGTACGTGCGCCTGACCAAAGAGAGCCTGCTGCTCAACGATGTCAAGCGCGATCCGCGGTTTTCCGCCGATCCGTTTCTCCGGCAGAAAAACGTCCGGTCCGTGCTGTGCCTCCCCATTCTCCACCACGGCAACGTGCTGGGGCTGTTTTACCTGGAAAACAACCTGACCACCGACGCCTTTACCGAAGACCGGATGGAGCTGTTGAAGTTGTTGTCCGGCCACATGGCCGTTTCCATCGAGAATGCGCTCAACGAAGGGAAGCGGACCGCCACCTTCGTGGAACGCGAAATGCTGCTGAGACAAATCAATCAGCAACAGCACGTGACCTCGAAAGCCATTCTCCGAACCCAGGAGCACGAGCGGAAACGGATCGCCGAAGAATTGCACGACGGGCTGGGGTACATGCTCTCGACGCTGAAGCTTAACCTGACGGCCATGCAGGAGACGGAGGACAAGGCCGCCCACGGCGTGTTCGTGCGCAATTCCCAACTGGTGCTCGAGGAGTCCTTCCGCGAACTGCGCTCAATTGCCAATAACCTGATGCCCGACATCCTTTTTCAGTACGGCCTGGTGCCGGCCGTCGAAGACCTCTGCCGGAAGATAAACGACACCGGAAAGCTGCGCGTGGGCTTCAAGCACTTCCACGTTGCCAAGCGATTCAAGAAAGACTTTGAAATCGAGGTGTTCCGGGTGCTGCAGGAAGTGATCAACAACGTCATCAAGCACGCCGAAGCCAAGAACCTGGAAATCCAACTGCTCAACCAAGGCGCCATCCTGGTAATCACGGCCGAAGACGACGGGAAGGGGTTTAACTACGCCCGGAAAATCAAATCCAGGAACAAAGGCAAAGGGCTGGTTCACATCCGCAGCCGGGTCGATTTCCTGCGCGGCGACTTCCAGGTGGAATCCTCGATCAACCGCGGGACGACCGTGATCCTGAAATTGCCCCTGACCGGTGAATCCGCCAAACCACTGACCTATGACCAGGTTACTCATCGCTGACGACCATCAGCTATTCATTGACGGACTGAGCTCGCTGCTCAGCCACGAACCGACCATTGAAATCATTGGCCAGGCCTCCAACGGCCAGGAGGTCTTGCAAACGCTCGCCGAACAACCGACCGACATATTGCTGTTGGACATCAACATGCCCAATACCGACGTGGTGAAGCTGACCCGGGAAATCCGCGCGCGGTTTCCGCTCACCAAGATCATCATCCTGACCATGTACCACGGCACCCGCTACTACACCAAACTGCTGCAACACGGCATCAACGGCTACCTCTACAAGAGCGAAGGCAAGGCGGAGTTCCTGGAAGCCATTGAGAAAGCCTCCCGCGGGGAGATGTTCATCAGCAAGGAACTGTTTGCGGGCTTGCCCGGGACGAAAACCGCCCCTTCCCCGGCTTTCGACGTCAAACTCTCCACGCCCGAAAGCCTGCTCACCCGTCGGGAGATTGAGGTGCTCAAACTGATCGCCCAGGAACACACCAACCACGCCATTGCCGACCAACTGAGCATCAGCACGGGTACGGTGGACACCCACCGCAAGAACATCCTCCTCAAACTGGGGGTGAAAAACACGGTGGGCCTCATCAAGTACTGCCTGCGGAACAACCTGCTGGAGTAGAACCGCCGAATTCGACCCAACGGAAAACCTCCCGTAAAAAGGTATTTTTTTTTTATACCGGTTTACGGGATTGAATCACTGCTCCCGCCGACTACCTTTGCGGCACCTGATGCGGTTTCGGCCCATTTTTTCTGGTTGACCACCTGACGGGTGCGGGAGGTACGGACCCTTGACCGGCCAGTGAGGAGCAACCAGCCACCGGAAACGCACGCTCACCAATCCGCATCGTAACCCTCCATCCAAACTGAAAACAATGGCAACCCTGCAACCAAAACCCGTTATCCCGCCCCCTGCCAACCAGCCGGATGCGGCCCAGCCGGATGCGGCCCGCATCAACGCCTTGCGGGGGGGAAACCCGTCGGCCCTGGACGAATTTTACCGGCTGCACCGGCGGGTATTCGTGAGATGGTCCGAAAAAAGATTTAGCCTGGATGCCACTGAAGCAGTGGACATCTACCAGGATGCCGTGATCATCCTCTACGAAAACATCACCCGGGGCAAACTGGATGAATTGAAGGTAAGCCTGAAAACGTATTTTTTTAGTATTGGTAAAAACCTGATCCTGAAGAGAATCGCTCGGATTAAACGGGAAAGGGAAAGGCAGAATGCCTACCACTACGCCACGCAAACGGATCCGGACCCGGTGGATGATAATCCGCAGGAAAGGCTCGAAGCGGTGGCCAGTGCTTTTGAAGGACTCTCGGAAAGAAATCAATCCATCCTCAAGCTGTACTATTACCACCGGTTGCCATTCCGGGAGATCGCCGACCGGCTCGGTTACGAAAGCGTGGACGTGGTGAAAAACCAGAAGGTCCGTTGCCTGCGGTACTTGCGGAAGCTGGCCGAAGCGCGATTGACGACCGCCGGGTGAGCTGCCGCCGATTTTGCCCCACCAACGAGGCATTGACCACCAAAACCCGACCTTCAGGTCGGGTTCTCGGGATGGCCATCAAAGTACCGGATTTGTTGAAGGACAATCAAACCGGAAAAATCGAATGAAAAACTCTCCCCTTTTTCAATCGGAAAAAAGAAGAGTTTTTCACGCGGGTACCCACCTCTTTTGCACGCATCAATCCATCTTGCCCGGTCTTCGCCTGGCGGTTTACCGGGGCTCGTCGCCCATCTTTTCGTTGCGGGCCGTCTGGTCAGGCTGGCCCGTGATGGCCGCCTTGATGGTCTCCAGCATGGTCACCATCTTGCCGCCGGGACGATCCCAGTATTCGGCTTGGTGCGGCTTCACCTTCAAGAGGGTAATGTTGGGATCGTCCGGACCGTTGGGAAACCAGGCCTTCAGGAAGTCACTCCAGAGCGCGTGGATCTTGCCCCGGTCGTCGACCACCTGGGCAGTGCCGGCGGCGGCCACGTAGGTATCGGAACCGTGGTCGGAGTAGGCAAGGCTTACGCGGTTGTTTTGTTGAATTTCGCGCACCTTGTTGGAATTCTGGTAGGTGAGAAACCAGAGGGTCCCGTCGGGATCCACGCCGTGGGTAGCCATGGGACGGCTGTGCAAATCGCCGTCCAGTTCCAGGGTAGTGAACGAGGTGAACTTGATGTCCTTGATTTTCTCCTTCAGGAGTTCGAACTCTGCTTGCCGAATTGCTGGCATGGGAAGATGGGTTGGGGGTTAGGGACGTTTTTTACTGTGCCAGGACGGATTTTCCCGGAAAAGGTTGAGTTCCTTCTGCCGGATCGCCGCTTAGGGATTGCGAATCGAGCGGGAGAGTCGATTCGCAATCCCTTCATTTCGCCGCCGGTGTTTTCGACAAAGCTTCCTTAAATACTTTCAAGGCCCGCTCGCGGGCGAAGGCGTGGTCCACCATGGGCGTCGGGTAGTCCGGGGTGCCGAGTTCAGGTACCCACTGCCGGATGTACTTTTCTTCGGGATCGAACTTTTGCGCCTGCCGGGCCGGGTTAAACACGCGGAAATACGGGGCGGCGTCGGTGCCCGAACCCGCCGCCCACTGCCAGCCGCCGTTGTTGGCGGCCAGGTCGTAGTCGAGCAGCTTGCGGCCAAAGTAGGCTTCGCCCCAGCGCCAGTCAATCAGCAGGTGTTTGACCACGAAACTGGCGACGACCATCCGCACGCGGTTGTGCATGAAGCCGGTGGTGTTCAACTCGCGCATGCCCGCGTCGACGAGCGGGTAGCCGGTTTGGCCCTCACACCACCGCCCGAATTCCTCCTCATCGTTGCGCCAGCCGACGTTCTCGAACTCCTTGCGAAAAGGCTCCTGGTACACCCGCGGGAAGTGCCACATAATCATCATGTAGAAGTCGCGCCAGATGAGTTCGTTGAGCCAGGTTTCGCTCAGTGCCGCGGCCCGGCGGGCCAGCGTGCGGATGCTGACCGTGCCGAAGCGCAGGTGGACGCTGAGGCGGCTGGTGCCCTGCGTACCGGGAAAATCACGTTTTCCCTGGTACCCTTCCAGGATGTCATCGCGCACTTCCCGCGGCGGAAACGCAATACCCACCGGCTCGAAGCCCATGGCGGGCAGCGAAGGAATGGGCAGAGGAGGGGAGGGAAGAAAGTGTCCGAAGTACTGGTCGTTGGGATACGACTGGACGAAGGAATCGTTCAGCGTGCGCTTCCAGCAGCGGCTGTAGGGCGTGAACACCGTGTAGGGCTTGCCGCCCCCGGCCAGGACTTCGTTTTTCTCGAAGATCGTCTGGTCCTTGTGGGTCCGGAAAGCGATGCCTTTGGCTTGCAGCAGTTGCGCCACCTCGCCGTCGCGCCGGGCGGCGTAGGGCTCGTAGTCGTGGTTGGTATGCACCTCGGCCACGTCGTATTCTTCGAGAAGACCCCGCATCAGGTCCACCGGTTGGCCGTGCCGCACCAGTAAGGAGGCGCCCAGGCCAACCAGCTCCTGCTGCATTTCGAGCAGGGCCTGGTGAATGAATTCCACCCGCCGGTCGCGCTTGTCTTCCAGGCAATCCAGGATGTCGGTGTCGAAGAAGAAAACGGGCAGCACCGGATAGCCGCTGCGAAGGGCGTGGTACAGGCCGGCGTTGTCGTGCAGCCGCAAGTCGCGGCGGTGCCAGAAGAGGACGATTTTGGGGGACATGGAAAATCGGGTGAGGGCAGTGATCAGCAAACGGACGAATCAACGCAAACCGCTGCTGAGAAAACTGCGGCCGAGGCAAATGGTTTGGCTTGTTTTCAAATCCACCTCCGGACAAACCGGCCAGGATTCCATTTTTTTATTTTACCGAAAACTTACCGGTTTGGTTACGGGTAAAGACGGAATCTTTCGGTGACAGCGGCTGACCACTCGAATACGAAAGGGTTTCGTTTCTCGCCGGCACCCGCCGCCGCTTTTCAACCCAGCCAACAGTAAACTTTGTTGCTTTAGGGTTAAAACAATGTTAACAAATAGTAAACAATTTGCTCAATTCAAGTAAACAATTAACGCAATCTTAACCAAGGCCTGGTCGGTGCGGTAAGCCCGAAGTTTACCTTTGCGGCATTAAACACCCACCTCCCGTGGGTCGGATTCTCCCATCTAACCCTCCAATCAACTTTTCTTTATGAAGCAAAACCGACAAATCAATCTGGCAGGTAGCCAGCCTGGCCGCCATCTCCGCGGGCTGTCCAAGTGGCTGGCCGTGGGTATCCTGGCCCTGCTCGGCGGAACCGGAAGTTTTGCCCAGAACCGCGTGACGGGTACGGTCACGTCGGTGGCCGACAACACGCCCCTGCCGGGGGTATCGGTGCTGGTGAAGGGAACCACCACCGGAACCTCCACCGACGCGACCGGCAAGTACGCCATCGCCGCACCCGACGGGGGAACGCTGGTGTTTTCTTTCATCGGATTTACCACCCAGGAAGTGCTCGTCGGCAACCGCACGGCGGTGGACGTGGGGATGCAGGAGGATGCCCAGCAACTCTCCGAGGTGGTTGTGACTGCCCTCGGCATCGAGCGGCAGGAAAAGGAGTTGGGGTACGTCACCCAGAAACTCAACGGCGAGGCCCTGACGCAGGCCCGGGAGACCAACGTGGTCAACCAACTGGCGGGCAAGGTCGCCGGGGTAACGGTGGTGGGCAGTCCGGCGGGGGTGGGGGCTTCTTCGCGCATTACCATCCGGGGCGAGCGTTCGCTCAACATCAACGCCAACCAACCCTTGTTCGTCATCGACGGCTTGCCCATCAACAACAACTTCGTGGGTTCTTCGGGCCGCAACAACCAGGATGCGGACTACGGCAACGGGGCCGGCTTCATCAACCCCGACGACATTGAATCCATTACGGTGCTGAAGGGCGCCAACGCCTCGGCCCTCTACGGTTCGCGGGCGGCCAATGGGGTCATCGTGATTACCACCAAATCGGGCAAGGGCACCAAGGGTTTCGGCATTAGCGTCAATTCCAACATCACCTTCGATACCCCGCTGCGGCTGGTCGATTACCAGAACGTGTACGCACAGGGTTCGGGCGGGGAGTTCGGGTTCGTGGACGGGTCGGGCGGTGGCCTGCGCGACGGCGTGGACGAGAACTGGGGACCCCGGATGGAAGGGCAACTGTTGGTGCAGCACGATTCGCCCACCGACAAGGGGCTGCGCGCCGGCGACACGCGGGTACCCGGCGGGGCGGGCAACGCCACGGCCACCCCGTTCGTGGCGCGCCCCGACAACGTCCGCGACTTCTTCGAGTTGGGCCAGACCTACAACAACAACGTGGCGCTGACCGGCAGCAACGACTTCGGCGACTTCCGCCTTTCGTACACCAACCTGAGCCAGCAGGGCATCGTGCCCAACACCGATCTCAACCGCAACACGTTCGCCTTCAACGGGGGCTACAAGCTGACCAAAAAGCTGACCGCCCGCGCCAACGTGAGCTACATCCGCAGCAACAGTGGCAACCGCCCCAACCTGAGCTACGGCACCGAAAACATTATGTACCTGTTCAACTGCTGGTACGGTCGCCACGTGGACACCGAGCAACTGCGCAACTACTGGCAACCCGGCCTGGAAGACCGCCAGCAGTTCAACTTCAACTACAACTACCACGACAACCCGTACTTTAACCTCTACGAGAACACCAACGCGCAGGCCCTGGACCGGATCATCGGCAACGTCACGCTGGCCTACGAATTCACCGACTGGCTCACGCTGCAGGCCCGTACCCAAGTGGACCTGAACGACGAGTTGCGCACCCGCCGCCGGGCCTTCAGCACGCAGCGCTACCCGTTCGGTTCGTACCGCCGCGAAACGGTGAAGACGTTGGAGCGCAACACCGACCTGTTGCTGCTGCTCAACCGGAACCTGAGCGAAAGCTTCTCCCTGAATGCCACCCTGGGCGGCAACCAGCGGGTAAACACGTTCGACTACCTCG
>JACMKY010000356.1 GCA_014379925.1 Cytophagales bacterium
CCTGCTCCATCCAGTCCATCGTGGCGGCCCCGTCGTGTACCTCGCCAATTTTGTAGGTCTTTCCCGTGTAGTACAGTATGCGCTCGGAGGTCGTGGTTTTACCGGCATCGATGTGCGCCATGATGCCGATGTTGCGGAGGTATCTTAAATCAGCTTTCGCCATTGGTTTGTTCGAAGTAAAGATGCTGGCTGTAAAAGCGAAACAGGACGTTGCGTCCCGTTTCCTGCGTTAAAATCTGAAGTGTGAGAAAGCCTTGTTGGCTTCCGCCATCCGGTGCGTATCGTCCTTCTTCTTGACGGCGGCCCCTTCGCCCTTGGCGGCGGCGATGATTTCCCCCGCCAGCCGTTCCACCATCGTCTTTTCTCCCCGGGCACGGGAGAACTTGACCATCCACTTCATCCCCAGGGAGGTTTTCCGGTCGGGTCTTACTTCAATGGGTACCTGAAAGTTGGCTCCTCCCACCCGGCGGCTTTTCACTTCCACCGAAGGCATAATGTTGTTGAGGGCCTTCTTCCACAGGTCCACGCCATTTTCGTTGGTGCGCTTGTTGACCAAGTCACACGCGTCGTAGAAGATGGCGTACGCCAGGCTCTTTTTGCCTTCAATCATCAGGTTGTTGACGAACTTGGTCACCAACACGTCCTTGTACTTGGGATCGGGCAGTACGTAACGCTTCTTGGGCTTCGATTTTCTCATCGGGGTGGTTTTTTATGAGTTGAAAGTTGATGAGTTCAAGGTTGATGAGTTCAAAAAGTTAACGCTCAAACCCGTAGGTTACCCTTCAAATCGTGGACTCATAAACTCATTAACTATCGACTCATTTATTTTTTTCCTTTGGCGGGTTTTGCGGGCGGGGCGCCTTTTTTGCCGGCGGCGGCGGGTTGCCCGGGCTTGGGCCGCTTGGCACCGTACTTCGACCTTGCTTGCAGGCGTCCGCTCACCCCGGCGGTATCCAAGGCCCCCCGGATGATGTGATAGCGGACGCCGGGCAAGTCCTTCACCCGGCCCCCGCGGATCAGCACGATCGAGTGCTCCTGCAGGTTATGGCCTTCTCCCGGGATGTAGGCATTCACTTCCTTGCCGTTCGTCAACCTTACCCGGGCTACTTTGCGCATGGCCGAGTTGGGCTTCTTGGGGGTAGTCGTGTACACCCGCGTGCAAACGCCCCTTCGCTGCGGACAGGAATCCAACGCCGGAGATTTTGACTTGGAAGTCAGTTCGTTTCTACCTTTTCTTACTAATTGTTGGATAGTAGGCATTTATGGTCTGAAATTTAATGCAGCTACGGGCTTGTTTTTTTGGAAGGGCAAAGTTAGGCAAACGGGTAATGATTTCAAGAACAAAAACGCTTTTAATTTTCACCCAACCAACGCGGTGGGTAAACCGAACACCGCGTCAGGCTTCCCCCATCGTACCTCCGAAGTTCATCGGAAAGTTAAACGTGTCTTCGGTCTGCTTGATGGGTCCGAAACTGTCTTCGTACTTCCGGATGTTGTCTTTCAAAGCAACCAACAGCCTTTTGGCGTGTTCGGGCGTGATGATGATGCGGGATTTGACCTTGGCCTTGGGCACCCCCGGCATCAACCGGATGAAGTCCACCACGAATTCGCTGTGGGAATGCGCAATCATGGCCAGGTTTGCGTACACGCCTTCGGCCATCTCTTCCGAAAGTTCGATGTTGATCTGATTTTCGGGTTCTGTTTTTTTCCTCTTGTCCTCAGCCATGGGAATAAATGGGCGAACGGTGGGCAAACGGGCAACGGAGCGGAGTAAGTTGCGCGGCGGGAACCCCACCGCGCAACTTACTCCCCTCCGTTCTCCCTCAATCTTGCAATTCTCTTTTCTTCCGCGTAAACTTCTCCTTGGATTCCACCAACGCTTCGTATTCTTCCTTGGAACCCACAATCACGTTTTCGTACTCCCGCAGGCCGGTTCCGGCCGGAATCAGGTGACCGACGATCACGTTTTCCTTCAATCCCAGCAGGGAATCGGTCTTGCCGCGGATGGAGGCCTCGCTCAGTACCTTGGTGGTCTCCTGGAAGGAAGCGGCGGAGATGAAGCTCTCCGTACCCAACGAAGCCTGCGTAATGCCTTGCAGGGTGGGTTGGGAAACGGCCGCCTGGGCATCCCGTACCTGGGCGATGCGTAAATCCCGGCGCTTGAGGCTGGAGTTCTCGTCGCGCAGGCGGCGGGAAGACACGATCTGGCCGGGCTTGAACGTTTCCGAGTCGCCCGCCTCCATCACCACCTTCATGTCCAGGATGGCGTCGTTCTCCTCCCGGAAAGCGAACTTGTCCACCGTCTGTCCTTGCAGGAAGCTGGTATCCCCGCCGTCGATGATTTCCACTTTCTGCATCATCTGGCGCACAATGGCTTCGATGTGCTTGTCGTTGATTTTCACCCCCTGCAAACGGTACACCTCCTGGATCTCATTCACCAGGTACTCCTGCACGGCCGTCGGTCCCTTGATGGCCAGGATGTCGGAAGGCGTAATGGCACCGTCGGAGAGCGGATAACCGGCCCGGACGAAGTCATTGTCCTGTACCAGAATGTGCTTGGAAAGGGGTACCATGTACTTCTTCTTCACCCCGTCGCGCGACTCGATGAAAATCTCCCGGTTGCCGCGCTTGATGCCCCCGTAGGTGACCACGCCGTCGATCTCGCTCACCACCGCCGGGTTGGACGGGTTGCGGGCTTCGAACAACTCCGTCACCCTCGGCAGACCACCCGTGATGTCGCGGGTCTTGCCGATGGCCCGCGGAATCTTGGCCAGGATCTGACCCGCCTTGATGGGGATCTTGTTTTCCACGGCCAAGTGGGCCCCCACCGGCATGTTGTACGCCTTGGGTTCGCCCGACTTGGGATTGACAATGATGACCGGATTCTTGGTCTTGTCCTTGGTGTCGATGACCACCTTCTCGCGGTAGCCGGTTTGTTCGTCCGACTCCTCGCGGTAGGTAATGCCCTCCTCAATGGCCTCGAACTCGATGGTTCCGTCGAATTCGGACAGGATAACGGCGTTGTAGGGGTCCCAGAAACAAAGCTCATCCCCTTTCTTCACCTTCTGTGCCTCCTTCACCTTCATAAAGGCTCCGTAGGGAACGTTGTTGGTGATGAGCACCTTGTCCGTGCCTTCCTGCATCACCTTGATCTCGCCGGTGCGGCCCATGACCACTTCCACTTTTTCTCCTTCGTTGTTGAGGGTAGAAACCGTGCGGACGCCTTCGTACTGGATGATCCCGTCGAACTTGGCCCGGATGGAAGCGTCCACGGCAATGTTGGAAGCGGTACCCCCCACGTGGAACGTCCGCAGGGTCAGCTGGGTACCGGGTTCACCGATGGATTGCGACGCGATAACGCCCACGGCCTCACCCCGCTGCACCATCTGGCCGGTAGCCAGGTTGCGGCCGTAGCACTTGGCGCACACGCCCTGCTTGGATTCGCACGTCAGCACCGAACGGATCTCCACCGTCTCGATGCTGGTTTCGTCGATCACGCCCGCGATCTCCTCCGTGATTTCCTCCCCGGACGAAATGATCAGGTTGCCGTTCAGCGGATCGAACAGGTCGTGGACGGATACCCGACCCAAAATCCGCTCCGACAACGGCTCCACAATGTCTTCGTTGTCCTTGAGGGCCGAAATCTGAATACCGCGCAACGTGCCGCAGTCCTCTTCCTTGATGATGACGTCCTGGGCCACGTCGTGCAGGCGGCGGGTTAAGTACCCGGCGTCCGCCGTCTTGAGGGCGGTATCGGCCAGGCCTTTCCGCGCCCCGTGCGTGGAGATGAAATACTCCAACACGTCCAGTCCTTCCTTGAAGTTGGAGAGGATGGGGTTTTCGATGATTTCACCCACTGAGCCTTGCAGGTTCTTCTGCGGCTTGGCCATCAACCCGCGCATTCCGCCCAACTGACGGATCTGTTCGCGCGACCCCCGGGCACCGGAGTGCATCATCATGTAAATGGAATTGAAGCCTTGCTGGTCGTTTTCCAGTTGCTTCATCAGCGTTTCGGTAATCTGCGAGTTAACCCGCGTCCAGATGTCGATTACGGCGTTGTAGCGCTCGTTGTCGGTGATCAGACCCATCAGGTAGTTGTTCCACACCGCGTCCACGTCGGCTTTGGCCTGCTCGATGAGGCCGGATTTCGCGTCGGGCACTTTCACGTCGCTCAAACCGATGGACAATCCGCCCCGGAAGGCCGACTGAAAGCCCAGCTCCTTGATTTCGTCGAGGAACTGCGCCGTACGCGACATCCCCGAAATCTTGAAGATGGTGGAAATGATCTGCTGCAGCTTCTTCTTGGTGAGCAGTTCATTGATGAAACCGACCGCTTCCGGCACGGCCTGGTTGAACAGCACCCGGCCCGCCACGGTGTCGATCAACTGGGTGGTCAGTTGGTTCTTCTCGTCGCGTACCTTTACCCGCACCTTGATGTTGGCGTGCTTGGACAGCTTTTTCTCGTTGATGGCAATGATCACTTCCTCGGGTCCGTAGAAGATTTTGCCTTCGCCGATCACCGGGTACTCGGGCGTGTGTTTCCGGCCCTTGGTCACGTAGTACAACCCCAGCACCATGTCCTGCGAGGGCACCGTGATGGGGGCGCCGTTGGCGGGGTTCAGGATGTTGTGGGAAGCCAGCATCAGGATGGAAGCTTCCAGGATTGCCTCGTGGCCCAGCGGTACGTGCACGGCCATCTGGTCGCCGTCAAAGTCGGCGTTGAAAGCCGTACACACCAGCGGGTGCAGTTGAATTGCCTTCCCCTCGATGAGCTTGGGCTGGAACGCCTGGATACCCAACCGGTGCAGGGTAGGCGCCCGGTTGAGCATGATCGGGTGGCCCTTCAGTACGTTTTCCAGGATGTCCCACACGACGGGATCCTTCCGGTCCACGATTTTCTTGGCGGACTTGACCGTCTTCACGATCCCCCGCTCGATCAGCTTGCGGATGACGAACGGCTTGAACAATTCCGCCGCCATGTCCTTCGGCAACCCGCACTCGTGCAGTTTCAACTCGGGACCGACCACGATGACGGAACGGCCCGAGTAATCCACGCGCTTGCCCAGCAGGTTCTGGCGGAAACGGCCCTGCTTGCCCTTCAGCATGTCGCTGAGCGACTTCAACGCCCGGTTGCCGTCGGCCCGCACGGCATTTACCTTGCGCGAGTTGTCGAACAGGGAATCCACGGCCTCCTGCAGCATCCGCTTCTCGTTCCGCAGGATCACTTCGGGGGCCTTGATCTCGATCAACCGCTTCAGGCGGTTATTGCGGATGATCACGCGGCGGTAGAGGTCGTTGAGGTCGGAGGTGGCAAAGCGACCCCCGTCCAGCGGCACCAGCGGGCGCAGTTCCGGCGGAATGACCGGCACCATGCGGATGATCATCCACTCGGGCTTGTTCTCGATGCGGGTGCGGGCATCGCGGAATGCTTCCACCACCTTGAGGCGCTTCAACGCCTCGGCCTTGCGCTGCTGCGAGGTATCGTTGGCGGCGGAGTGGCGCAACAGGTAGGATAAATCATCCAGCTCGATCCGGGACAACAGCATCACCAACGCCTCGGCACCCATCCGGGCGATGAACTTGTTGGGGTCCTTGTCGTCCAGCGCCTGGTTTTCCCGGGGCAGTTTGTCAAGGATGTCCAGGTATTCGTCTTCGGTGAGGAAATCCAGTTGGTTGATGCCATCTTCGGCCTTGATGCCGGGTTGCACCACCACGTACCGCTCGTAGTAGATAATCTGATCGAGTTTCTTGGTGGGCAAACCCAGCAGGTACCCGATCTTGTTGGGCAGGCTCCGGAAGTACCAGATGTGGGCGACGGGAACCACCAGTTCGACGTGTCCCATGCGCTCACGCCGTACTTTCTTCTCCGTCACCTCCACGCCACAGCGGTCGCAGATGATGCCCTTGTAGCGAATCCGCTTGTATTTTCCGCAGTGGCATTCCCAATCCTTCACCGGCCCGAATATCCGTTCACAAAACAGCCCGCCCATTTCCGGCTTGTAGGTCCGGTAGTTGATGGTTTCCGGTTGCGTCACTTCCCCGTGCGAGCCTTCCAGAATGGATTCGGGCGAAGCCAGGCTGATGGTAACCCGGGAGAAATCGTTGTTCAGTTTCTTATTCTTCTTGAAAGCCATACCTTGATTGGAAGAGTGAATATGAAAAGGTTAAAAAGGCGAGCCGACGGGCAGACGAAGAACCGTCCGCCCATCCACGCGTTAATCCAGGGTAATTTCCAGCGCCAGGCCCCTCAGCTCGTGCACCAGCACGTTAAACGATTCCGGGATGTTGGGCTTGGGCATGATTTCGCCTTTCACGATGGCTTCGTAGGCCTTGGCCCGGCCGATCACGTCGTCCGATTTGACGGTCAGGATTTCCTGCAGCACGTGGGCCGCCCCGAAAGCTTCCAGCGCCCACACTTCCATCTCCCCGAAGCGCTGCCCGCCGAACTGGGCTTTGCCACCCAAAGGTTGCTGCGTGATCAGGGAATACGGACCGATGGAACGGGCGTGCATCTTGTCGTCCACCAGGTGGCCCAGTTTCAGCATGTAGATGATGCCCACCGTCACGGGCTGGTCAAACTTCTCACCCGTCAACCCGTCGGACAGGTACGTGCGGCCGAAAGAAGGCAGACCCGCCCTCTTCAGTTCGGCGGCAACCTGGTCCTCGGTGGCCCCGTCGAAAATGGGGGTTGCGTACTTCTTGTGCAGCTTCTCACCCGCCCAACCGAGCACCGTTTCGTAGATCTGTCCCAGGTTCATCCGGGAAGGCACGCCCAACGGATTGAGCACGATGTCCATCGGCGTTCCGTCGTCGAGGAAGGGCATGTCTTCGTCGCGGACAATCCGGGCAACCACGCCCTTGTTGCCGTGGCGACCGGCCATTTTGTCGCCCACCTTCAGCTTGCGTTTCTTGGCAATGTAGACCTTGGCCAACTTGACGATGCCCGCCGGCAGTTCGTCGCCCACTTCCAGCGTGAACCGCTCGCGCTTGAACCGGCCGGCGATCTCGTTGCGGGTTTTGTTGTAATTCTTCACCATCTGCACCAGCATCTCGTTGAGGCGCGCGTCGTCCGTCCAGTTGTCGAGAATGATGTCGGAAATCAGGTTGACTTCCTCCGGCACGTTGTAGGTGCTCTCGTCCCGGTACACGTTCTTATCGGGGAAGACGTTCTCGCTGATGTTTTTCTTGGAGAACTTCACCCCTTTCGACACGATTTCGTCCCCGAATTTGTGCTTCACGCTCTGGCTGGCCTTGCCTTCCAGCAGGGCCGTCATCTTCTCGATCATCACCGCCCGGGCGGCCAGCAGTTCCTTGCTGTACTTCTTCATCAGCACCTTCACCTCGTCCTTGGCTTTCGAACGCAAGTCCTTGTCTTTCTTGGGACGGGAAAAGAGTTTGGTGTCGATAACTACCCCCTTCAGGGAAGGCGGTGCCTTTTTGGAGGCGTCCTTCACGTCGCCGGCCTTGTCGCCGAAGATGGCCCGCAGGAGTTTCTCCTCCGGCGTCGGATCGGTTTCGCCCTTCGGGGTAATCTTCCCGATCAGGATGTCCATTTCCTTCACTTCGGCCCCCACGCGGATGATGCCGTTCTCGTCGAGGTTCTTGACGGCTTCCTCACTCACGTTGGGAATCTCGGACGTCAGTTCCTCCTCCCCGCGTTTGGTGTCGCGCACTTCCAGTTCAAACTCCTCGATGTGCAGGGAAGTGAAGATATCATCGCGCACCACTTTCTCGGAAATCACGATGGCATCCTCGAAATTGTATCCCTGCCAGGGCATGAACGCCACTTTCAGGTTGCGTCCCAGGGCCAGTTCGCCCTGGTTGGTGGCGTAGCCCTCGCACATCACCTGCCCCTTGGTGATTTTGGTGCCCTTGTAGACGATGGGCTTCAAGTTGATGCAGGTATCCTGGTTGGTACGGCGGAACTTGATCAGGTTGTACGTCTTCAGTTCGTCGTCGAAGCTGACCAGTTTCTGGTCCTCGGTCAGGTTGTAGCGCACCACGATCTTGGTGGAGTCCACGAATTCGATCACCCCGTCTTCCTCGGCAATGACCAGCGCCCGGGAATCCAGCGCCACGCGCTTTTCCAGGCCGGTGCCCACGATGGGGGCTTCGGGACGGAGCAACGGCACGGCCTGGCGTTGCATGTTGGAGCCCATCAACGCCCGGTTGGCGTCGTCGTGCTCCAGGAAAGGAATCAGCGAAGCGGCCACCGAAACAATCTGGTTGGGGGCAATGTCCATGTAGCTCAGCTTGTCGGGCTCCAGCACGGGGAAGTCGCCTTCGAAACGGGCTTTCACCTTCTCATTCAGGAAGTTGCCCTGCGGGTCCATCTTCGCGTTGGCCTGGGCAATGTAGTGCGTATCCTCTTCCTCGGCGGTCAGGTAGATGACGGGCTGCGCCAAGTCCACTTTTCCGCTCGTAATCCGGCGGTAGGGGGTTTCAATGAACCCCATGCCATTGACCTTGGCGTGTACGCAGAGGGAGGAAATCAGACCGATGTTCGGGCCTTCGGGCGTTTCGATGGTGCAAAGGCGACCGTAGTGCGTGTAGTGCACGTCGCGCACCTCGAAGCCCGCCCGTTCCCGCGACAAGCCACCCGGCCCCAGCGCCGACATCCGGCGTTTGTGGGTAATCTCGGCCAGCGGGTTGGTCTGGTCCATGAACTGCGACAGCTGGTTGGTGCCGAAGAAGGAGTTGATCACCGACGACAGCGTCCGGGCGTTGATCAGGTCCACGGGCTTGAAGTCCTCGTTGTCGCGCACGTTCATCCGTTCCTTGATGGTCCGCGCCATCCGCGCCAGCCCCACGCCGAACTGGGCGTAGAGTTGCTCGCCCACGGTACGCACCCGCCGGTTGCTCAGGTGATCGATGTCGTCCACCAGGGCTTTGGAGTTGATGAGCCCGATCAGGTACTTCACGATGGAGATGATGTCCTCCGTGGTCAGCACGCGCACGTCGGAGTCCACGTCGATGCCCAGCTTCTTGTTGATGCGGTAGCGGCCCACCTCGCCCAGGTCGTAGCGCTTGTCGCTGAAGAACAGGTTGTGGATGATGTCCCGGGCGGTTTGTTCGTCGGGCGCTTCCGTGTTGCGCAACTGCCGGTAGATCTGCTCGACGGCTTCCTTCTCGGAGTTCGAACTGTCTTTCTGCAGCGTATTGTAAATGATGCTGTAATCGGCCACGTTCACGTCTTCCCGGTGCAGGATGACGGATTTGGCCCCCGATTCGAGGATGGTCCGGACGTCTTCTTCCTCGACGAGGGAGTCCCGCTCCAGCAACACTTCATTCCGGTCGATCGACACGACTTCACCCGTGTCCTCGTCCACGAAGTCTTCCGTCCAGGTGCGCAATACCCGGGCGGCCAGTTTGCGGCCGGTAATTCGCTTCAGGTTGGCCGGCGTGGACTCGATCTCTTCGGACAAGCCGAACAGGTCCAGGATGTCCTTGTCGGAGCCGAAACCGATGGCGCGCAACAGCGTGGTGACCGGAAATTTCTTCTTCCGGTCAATGTAGGCGTACATCACGTTGTTGACGTCCGTGGCGAATTCAATCCACGAACCCTTGAAGGGAATGATGCGGGCGGAGTACAGTTTGGTGCCGTTGGTGTGTTTGCTCTGCGCAAAGAACACCCCCGGCGAGCGGTGGAGTTGCGAGACGATGACGCGCTCGGCCCCGTTGATGACGAAAGAACCCCGCTCGGTCATGTAGGGAATGTTGCCCAGAAACACTTCCTGTTCGATGGTTTCAAAGTCCTCGTTGTCAGCATCGTTGCAGGAAAGGCGCAGCTTGGCCTTCAGGGGGACGGAGTACGTCAGTCCCCGGTCGATGGCTTCGTCCACCGAGTATTTGGGTGGATCAATCAGGTAATCAATGAATTCCAGCACGAAGTTCTCCCGCGAATCCGAGATGGGGAAGTTTTCCGAAAACACCTTGAACAGCCCTTCCTGCGAACGATTCTCGGCGGGCGTTTCCAACTGGAAAAAATCCCGGAACGATTGCAACTGAATATCCAGAAAATCCGGGTATTCAATCACCGACTGGATTGAGGCGAAACTAACGCGCTCATTAGGATGGTGCTTGGCCAAAGTGGGTGAGGGTTTGGGTTGAGAGAGTGGATTCCGGGGAACGTGTTGCCAGTAAACTCACCGGAATCAGAAAAGATTTGCAAACGGAACGAAAACTACGCGGTGACGGGTCTGAGCGGTGTACAAACAGGAAAAGACCTGACTTTCGCCAGGCCTAAAGATGGGGGCTCTATAGTGGAAGTGGTATTTCTGCAATTATTTGACCTCTACTTCAGCACCCGCGTCTTCCAGCTGTTTTTTCAGGGTTTCCGCTTCTTCTTTGGTAACCCCTTCCTTCACCGGCCGGGGTGAGTTGTCCACCAGTTCTTTG
This sequence comes from Cytophagales bacterium, assembly GCA_014379925.1. Lineage (GTDB taxonomy): Bacteria > Bacteroidota > Bacteroidia > Cytophagales > ES-bin-26 > ES-bin-26. The sequence continues at coordinate 10,399 of JACMKY010000356.1, forward strand.
GCTTCTTTCAAGCCCAGGCCCGTCAGGTCCTTCACCAATTTAACTACCTGCAGCTTGGCCGCGCCGGCCGCTTTCAGGATCACGTCGAAGGAAGTCTTTTCCACGACGGCGGGCGCCGCACCGTTGCCCCCGGAGCTGGGAGCCGCGGATACGACTGCGGCGGCGGCGGCGGGCTCAATCCCGTACTCATCCTTGAGGATGGTGGCCAACTCATTCACTTCTTTCACAGTCAGGCTCACCAGCTGCTCTGCGAATGCTTTCAAATCTGCCATTGCTATTGTAAATTAAAGGATTCTGGGTTATGTGAACGAATATAATAAGGTCAGGAAACCGGGGGCTGCTCCTTCTCGGAAAGCGTTTTGAGAATGCCCGCCAGCTTGGCTCCCCCGCTTTGCAGCGCGGAAAGTACGTTCTTGGCCGGAGATTGCAGCAGCCCGATGATTTCGCCAACCAGCTCCTGCTTCGACTTGAGGCTGATGAGAATGTCCAGCGAATCGTTGCCGATGAAAATGGCCGTATCAATGGAAGCCCCCTTCAGGATGGGCTTGTCAGTCGCTTTGGTATTGCGGTATTCTTTGATCAGCGAAGCGGGCGTCTTGCCGGACTCGGGGGAAAACATTACCCCGGAAAAGCCGGTCAGTACGGTGTCGTTGAAGGAGGAATAATCGGTATCGGTGCTTTCCAGCACCTTCTTGATCAGGCTGTTCTTGATCACCCGGTATTCGATGCCCTTATCAAAGCACATCCTTCGCCACTGGTTTACCTGCGCAACCGTCATCCCACCCGTGTCGGTGATGTAAAAGAAGGGGGTGGCGGCAAATTTTTCCTTCAACTCGTCCAGAATAACGGCTTTTTCTTCCCTGGTCATGGTTATATTCCGGCGACTGTGCCGCGGTCAATGTTTACACTGGGACTCATCGTACTCGACAAGTACACGGTTCTCACGTAGGTACCCTTGGCGGAAGAAGGTTTCAGCTTCATCAGGGTATTGATCACTTCCTGGGCATTCTCCGCCAGCTTCTCCGGGGAGAAGGAAACCTTCCCGACGCTGGCGTGAATGATGCCCGATTTGTCTACCTTAAAGTCAATCTTGCCGGCCTTCACTTCCCTCACCGCTTTGCCCACCTCCAGGGTGACCGTACCGGACTTGGGATTGGGCATCAACCCCCGGGGTCCCAGGATTCGGCCGAGCTTGCCGACTTTCGCCATCACGGTGGGCATCGTAATGATGACATCCACGTCGGTCCAGCCCTGCTCGATTTTTTGAATGTATTCGTCCAGGCCCACGTAATCGGCGCCCGCGGCTTTGGCATCCGCCTCCCGGTCGGGCGTGCACAAAACCAGCACCCGCACTTCCTTGCCCGTCCCGTGCGGCAGGGCTACGACTCCCCGCACCATCTGGTCGGCTTTGCGCGGATCAACGCCGAGCCGGACGTCAATGTCCACGGAAGCGTCGAACTTGGTGTAGGAGATCTCCTTCAGAATACCCGCGGCTTCGGAAAGCGAATACGCCTTCGTTGCGTCGTACTTGCCCAGGGCCTCTTTTTGCTTTTTTGTCAGTTTTGCCATTGTGCTTGGGGTGATGTACGAACGTACCGTTTCCGCCCAACCGGGCGCGGCACTCCATCGGTGAGCAATTATTTTTCCCAGGGTGCTTGCCCGGATACGGTCAGCCCCATGCTGCGGGCGGTTCCCGCCACCATTTTCATGGCCGCTTCCGCGGTGAAAGCGTTCAGGTCGGGCATTTTCACTTCCGCGATCTGCTTCACCTGATCCCACGTAACCGAACCCACCTTGTTGCGGTTGGGCTGGGCCGAACCGCTCTTAACCTTGGCCGCTTCCAGCAACAGAACGGGAGCCGGGGGAGTTTTGATCACGAAATCAAACGACTTATCCCGGTAATACGTGATCAGAACGGGCAGCACCACCCCCTGTTTATCCTGGGTACGGGCGTTGAACTGCTTGCAGAACTCCATGATGTTTAACCCTTTGCTACCCAAAGCGGGACCAATGGGGGGGGAAGGATTGGCCGACGAGCCCTTTACCTGTAGCTTCAGGTAGCCAGCAATTTCTTTAGCCATGGGTTGGGTACGATTGAACTGATTTTTTGACCAAGCGGTCAGTCCTGCTTTTGAACTTCCATGTAGTTCAACTCGACGGGAGTATTCCTACCAAATATTTTTACCATCACTTTCAGCTTCTTGCGCTCCTCCGAAATCTCCTCCACCACCCCCGTAAAGCCGTTGAAGGGACCGTCCATTACTTTCACCGTTTCCCCCACAATGAAGGGAGTTTCCAGTTTGGCGTCCTGCTTATCGATCTCGTCCACCTTGCCCAGGATACGATTCACCTCGGTCGGGCGCAACGGAACGGGCGTCCGGGCCACGCCGCCGTCGTTGGAACCCAGAAAGCCGATCACCCCCGGTATGCTGGTGATGGTGTGGAGAACTTCCCCGTTGCTGAGGTCGGCCGAGACGATGATGTAGCCGGGAAAAAAACTTTTTTCCCGCACCCGCTTCTTTCCGTTTCGCATTTCGTACACCTTTTCCGAAGGAATCAATACCTGTGGTATGTAGTCTCCCAGTTTCTGGCGCGTAATTTCCGTTTCAAGGTACGACTTGATCTTCCTCTCCTGGCCGGAAACCGCTTTCACCACGTACCACTTCAATTCACTCATCGAAAAAAATATTAGAGAACACGCTTAGAAGGAACCGTAGAACCAAGTCATTCCGTTCTGAAAGACAAAGTCCACCAACCCGACGACAATCGCAAAAATGAACGACGCTACCAACACCAGCGTGGAACTCTTTTGAAGTTCGTTGTACTTGGGCCACGTAACCTTGGTCCTGATCTCTTCGACGGAATCCTTGAGGAAGGTGATGACTTTGTTCATGGCCGGTTGGTTTACGCTTAGACGCACGGGTGGAGAGATTCGAACTCCCATCAACGGTTTTGGAGACCGCTATTCTACCCTTGA